>WJMF01000221.1 GCA_014728085.1 Candidatus Zhuqueibacterota bacterium | reverse complement strand
ATATCCCGACCTTGTGGTAAGGGTAACCGGATTCAGCGCCTATTTTGCCAGTCTTTCACCGGAATTCAGACAAATCGTTGTGGATAGAATATTAGCTGAATGTTGAGTTATGAATAAAGACAAAGGTACTGCCCGTAGACGTTTCTTATCCTATATTGCGGATCCGGATCATTCGCGTCCGGTGATCTCGCCTTTTTTACCTGACGAGAGGGTTGTTGCACAAACCCTGCAAACCCTTGGAGAACAGCCCATCAACGACAATATCGCCAATGAAATCCGGCTGGCCTCATTGCTCGATTATGAACCCATGTTTATGAGTCAGTTTCATGAATTGATTTTCCCCTGGCAGGTTGACAAAGAACTCTCAACGGCTGAAAACGAGGTGTCGTTTATTCCCCTGGCTGACGGCAATTGGACCAAAACCATTCCCCGCAAAGTCTATTCCTGGAATGACGATGTACCCTGCCCGGTTCAAACCGAAAAAGACCACTTTAAACTGATCGCCGTTTGCGAGCGGATATCTGATCAGGAGGAAAATATACGCACCTATTTCAGAGATTTGCGCGCCAGGGTCGGTGACCATGGTGTTATCGTTGCCGGACATCCGCACCCGTCATGGCTCGGTTATCAAATTAATCCGCAGACCATCTACTATCATTATCAGGACTTTCCCGGGACCTTTCAAAAATCGATGCAAGCGCTCTTTGAAGCCGCTCTTTTTGTGATTGAGATCGCCATCGCCGAGAAGCTCGATTTTATCAGCGACTCCAGTTATGGGCTGGAGATGACCTCACCGGCACTGTTTCTGGAAATGGATCTGCCCTGGATTCAAAAATTTTCTGCGTTTGCACACGAGCGTAATTCTTTGTTCTGGTACCATAACTGCGGATTTACCAGTGAGTTGATAAAAAAGGGCTATTTCAATCAAATAGGTGCCGATGTCGTTGAAACCCTGGCATCACCTCCCGAAGGCGACAACGATCTGGCAGAATCACGACGTCATTTGCATGCCTCTATTTGCAGCAAGGGAAATTTTCCCCTAACGCTTTTACGGGATGGTACGGTTGAGCAAATCGAAGCGTCTTGCCGCTTTATGGTAGATCAGGTCAGGAGCAGTAAACACATATATTCAACTGCCGATGCAGTGCTGCAGGATACACCGCCTGAAAATTTTATTTCCCTGGTTCGCACGCTGCGACAATTAACGGATAAATGATCTGTTACAGGGTTTTAGCGTATTCAATTCAATACATTTTTGCAAGATAAATGATAATGGCGGGAGGAAAACGATGAAAAAAACCATCTTACTGCTGGCGATGATTCTGTTCCTTGCTTGCGGAGACGGGGGTAAAACCGTGCATTTAAAATTTTGGGCGTTCGGCGGTGCAAATGTCCTCAATGAATGGATCAGAATGCGGGCAAAGCAATTCGAAGCACAACATCCGGATGTCAAGGTTACCGTCAGCCTGAAAAGCTGGAATATGATTCGCGAGCTTTTATATACCAATTTCAGCGCCGGCACCGGTCCCGACCTGATGCGCGTACACGCCAATTATGCCGCAGAATTTGGTGAAAACGGCTTTTTTTATCCCCTTGATCAGTTTGAAGATTTTAAAGAGGTGAGGGAATGGTACGTCCCTCATCTTTTCGAATCGGTTGAATATAATGATCACTGTTACGGCTTGCCGCATTCCGCCATTGCATTTGTTCTGGTCTGTAACAAAGACATGTTCGATGCCGACAATATCGAACCGCCGAAAACCTGGTCCGAGTTTCGCCGGGTCGCCAAACATTTTACCAGAGACCTGGACGGAGACGGTTCTTTTGATCAATATGGCCTGACGTTGTTGGGTGGGGACCGGGGGGGCTTTGCCTACCGGCTGGCGCCGTTTTTCTTCAAGGCAGGCGGAGACATTCTTTCCGAAGATCTGACACAAGTTGAATTCAACAGTCCGGAATGCATCGACGCTCTGCAACTCTTTGCCGACATGTATCAGATCGATCGTTCCATCACACCCGGCTTTCTTGCCTACACCTTATCCGAATGCAGCGATATGTTTGTGAATGATAAAGTCGCTATGGCAATCGAAGGCCCGTGGTATAATAATGTCGTCAGGGATAAAAATCCCGAAAAGCGTTTTTATACCGTTCCGGTTCCGGTTCCCGATCACCGTATCGATCAATTCAATTCGGCACCGACACTGCAGGACATGGTGATGAACGCCATAAATGCCAATACCAAACATCTCGATGCCGCCTGGGCGTTTCTCAAATTTATCCGCAACGAAGAAGCTGATATGGCCTGGGTTGAACAGGATATGGGGGCAGTTGCCGTTACCCACAAAGCCCTTAACAGCGACCTCGCTCAGGCCATAGCCGATTTACCGGTCTACCGGCAGGAGCTTCAACATGCCAGACCCTGGCCGTCTCATCCGCAAATGATTTATATTGTCCGCAATGTTATTGCACCGTTTGGGCAGCAAGCCATTATCGGAGACCTTACTCCTGAACAAGCACTGAACAAAGCGGCCAAAGAAGCTCAGCTTATTCTGGAAGGTAAAAAATGAAAAAAATGACGCCCTACTTTCTGCTTTTACCGGCAATATTGTTTACGCTCTTCGTTCTTGCGTTTCCGTTGATGCAAAATTTGATCAACAGCTTTCGGGAAATAAGCCTGATCAAAGGCGCAGGTGGCTGGGTCGGCTTGAAAAACTTTGGTCTGGTTATAGAAGACAAGCTTTTTTGGCTCGCTTTGCGCAACTCCGTTGTCTACTCTGTTCTCGGTACCTTGCTGTCCATGATACTCGGATTACTCATCGCCTTGATGCTCAATCATAAACTGGGACGTATCAATAATGTCTTCAAGTTTATCTATACGGTTCCCTGGGTGGTTTCACCGGTCGTCGCCGGATTTGCCTGGAAATGGTTGCTCAATGACAGTTTCGGTCTGGTCAATTACTGGCTGAAATCGTTCGGCCTGATCAACGAAAACATCACCTGGCTCGGCAACGCCGATACGGCATTGATTTGCGTTATCGTTGCCAGAGTATGGCAGTTTTATCCCTTTGCCATGGTCATGTTTCTTGCCGGTTTACAGGCTATTCCGCTGGATCTCTACGAGGCCGCCGACGTCGATGGCGCTCACTCGTATGGTAAATTTTTCAATATCACTTTGCCCATGCTCAAACCGGTGACCATGGTCCTGCTTCTCCTCGGACTGATATGGAGCTTTAATGATTTTAACATGGTCTTTGTCATGACCAGAGGCGGGCCGATCAACGCCTCTATGGTCTTGCCGGTGCTGGTGCGCGAGTTTTCGTTTGTCCAGTTTAATATGGGCAAGGGATCTGCACTTTCCATTCTTATCTTTATGGCTCTGGCCTCGATGTCTTTT
>WJMF01000048.1 GCA_014728085.1 Candidatus Zhuqueibacterota bacterium | reverse complement strand
ATAATTACATCGATTTTACAGCCCTCCCCTTTCAGATTCCACTGGGTGCTCTGTTACCGCAACGGGTGATCAATTTGTTACCGGCAAATAAGAACATCGGAACCACGCATATAACCAACGGTTGCTATCGTCTGCATCCGGTGGAATGGAGCATCGGAGAGGCTGCCGGCATGCTGGTTGCATTTGCCCGCCGTAAAAATCTTCCTCCACGGGCCGTGCGGGAACGCAGTGATCTGCTGGAAGAATTTCAGAACTGGATCTGTAAACAAGGACTGGAAACGCATTGGCCTGCAGATTGATCGATAAAATGTTACCAGGACAATTTGTAATGAACGCCAGTGTAAGAACAGGTACATATTTACTATCAATTGATTTTCAGCGATTCGAACATTGGGGCTCCAATGCTGATCACGGCTGGGGAGCCTGGGTTATTGAAAGCGGTTGGACACAGGGATGGATTACTGCGCTGCTGGCGCTGCGCCGGCTTGATATCTCTATCTGGGAGTTGACCCGGGATTCAAAAATCGCAAGGCACTATCCTGCCCTGAGAAAGGAAATGTTGCCCTGATATTCAACAGAAATCGTTCCAGTGCAAAATGATTTTCGAACAACTGTTTAGCCTTTTCGAATCCTTATTTTGGTAATACCTGAATTTTTTATTATATAAATCTATTGGGTATACAAAGGTGTGAGTGTGATCAAGGCGATCTCTTTAACGTTTGGAGGCAGATCTTTTTCAAGTAGATACCAGCCATTCGAGCGGCCAAACCAGCCGAAATTAACATGAACGTACATTTTATCATCCTGCAACGTATAGCCGTCAATGACCACGGCATGCCCCCCTCCGGTACGATCGGTATAGTAAAATCCCAGCGGCCGCATTGAATCGATTTCGTTTTGAATTTGAGAATAAAAACCTGGTTCCTCCTTCAGGGCAGTATAAAAGGATGAATGAATGTTTTTCACAATTGCATTTAGGGTACAATTAAAATGAGATTCAATCGCTTGTTTATGAAAATCCTTGGGATAGTTTATATACTGATTCGTTCCGAAATCCTTTCGTACCACCAGGGCAACATAGTAGAGAAACCGGGCCGTTTTGCGCATCTTTGTTGTATCTTTTGTGGCGGATTCCTGATCGAGGGCGAATATATCCCACTCGGGTGTATATTCCACATTTTCGGAGAGGGTCTTACCATTGCTGCATTGGTAGTCAATTTTGCCAAAGGGTGCAAGACGATGAAAATAGAGAATCTGTGCAAAGGCAATGGCATGACAACCAAGTTCGCTATTTCCGGGAGAATACTCGTTAAAGGGGGCTGAACCGCCCCACGCTGTTTTGATTAAATAAGATCCGCTAATACCGCTTCTGGGAGTTTGTGAAAAACATGACGTGAATGCACCCGCGATAATGATTAAGACGATGATGTTTTTGATCAATGCAAGGCTCCTCCTTTTACCGTAAATTTGAGTGTTTGATATCATACGTCGAACATATTGATAGATAATCTCTCAGACAGATTATCGCTTGTATTGATTATTATCTAAAGATTAGCTGTTAAACCGGCGTGTGCGTTCGCTTCTCAGCAGTGTTTACCAGCCAGGAATCCAACAGAAACAAAGGAACCAAAATTGAAAGATAGGCGACAAAATCCCATGGATCAAAGGTAGAGGGATAAAGTTTTAAAAATTGAGCGCCTTCGATACCAAACGAGACAATGATTAAAACAATCAGGGTGTTTCGGGGCGTAAAAAATAGAGTCCACCTGTTTTTTCGATATGAAGTATAGAGCCCCCTGAATAAAATATAAGACCAGGCCGGACCGGTCATGTCCAGAACATAGCCTTTAAAAAAAATTCCAAGGTCAAACCAATTTGTTGATAATCCGGTCAGACATAAAAGTACCAAAGCAAGAGCCCAGAAGGGGGCGTATTCATTATGTTTGTCTTTTCTGTTGGACACAGATTTCAATTCAGTGGCTCCTGGCAAAAGTAAACCACTATGATTATGTTTGATTTAAATGGTTAGAGTTCGATAATAAATTTCAAATAGTTGGTACTATTCCAGTATTAAACATATATCTCGTACATTTTCACGAGGTGAATCTGATCTGATTTCACATCTAGAATTTTAATTTTTGAGCAATTTTGTCAAACTGTGTATCCGAGCGAAGAGGGTTTAATCTATGATCAACTTTAAGCCATGGAAACTGCCAATCCCTTGTATCATATGCTTTTTCCAACATTGTAAAGGCTTCATTCTTATTGCCTAGAGCGGCATATATAGCTGCAGATAGATAATATGAAGGATGGCCCTGTCTTCGCATCGCAAGTTCATTTAATTCATTTAGGGTTTGTTTGGCACTATCGATTTTACCTAAAAACGCGTAGGTACGCCCAATTTCTCCAATGATGCGGAAGCGATTTTTTGATAGTTCATTTCTTTTCTTCAAAATCTTTAAAGCCTGATCATGCATCCCTTTCTCATTGTACGCCCATCCAATGACAAGATCTTCAAAAGAACAGGCGCCGCCAAATTGCTCTGTTGTTTTTCTCGATTGTTCAATGGCCTTTTCATATTGGCCTGCTGCTAAATAGGTATAACAACCATTGCACTGAAACTGAGGTGAAAGTGGGTCCAGTGCAATTGATTTTTCTCTTTCAACGATAGCATCATCGAATCGTCCAAGTTGAGTGAGTACATGGGTATACAAATCAAACTCAAACCCGGTGCAGGAATTGCATTACCTCTCATTCATCCAACCTGGAAATCACAATAGGTAAAATTATGCAAAGATTTAGACCTAGTCGGTATTCTGAAACTGGTATCCGCAGTTAGAACAAAATCGCGGGTTATAGCTGCTTCCCAAGTGACCTCCACTTCAGCTAAATAGTAATAACTAAATTTTCATAGTGGTCTTTTCTTTCATCCGGATACGCTTTCGGATGACATATCACCCTTGTTTTACCGATTTGATAATCACAGCGCTTGTGAATGTGACCATGTACCCAATAATTCGGTGCCAGCTTAATAATTAAAGCGTCCAGATGCGAAGCGTAGGCAGCACTTATTTGATTACCTTCCTGACCGGGCGGTATCGATCGAATGCTGGGTGCATGATGGGTGATAATGATGTTTTTTTCACTTTTTTTGGCTTTATATGCCTGTGACAGCCAATAAACAGACCTTTTATGGATCATCGATACATCTATGGATCTGATTTTTGAATAGTTGGGTTCACGCCTGATTCGCTTGTAATCCGTCATGATCTGTTGACATGCAAAGCCGTCAAGACGCGGATTGCCAAACAGCTCAAAATCGGTCCATAGCGTACAGCCAAAAAAGGTTACATTTTCAATCTGGCTGGATTCGTTTTCTAAAATCGAAATATTCGTATGTTGTGTTTGTTGTTTTAAATTACGTACCAGTTTTGGATAAGTTTCACCATAATACTCGTGATTGCCCAGCACATAAATCACGGGAATGTCGGGTAATTGTTCAGATATCCATTTAACCCCCTTTTTGCCAATATGAATATCACCTGCCAGAACAACAACATCAACTGGCGATGGAGTCATAGAAAAATCCTCGAACTCAAGGTGAAGATCACTTGCAATTAAAATTTTCATCGTGTTCAATTATATCAAGTATAGCTTGTAGAAAATGATGTTAAATAGTGTAAAACAATTGATTAGATGAATATAAAACTTGTTAAGGATCAACATGCAAGAATTAAATTAAAACTCGGGTACCGTCCTTATTTGGCAAGCGATTTACAAAAAACATTTCAATATTTACTCTTTTACCGTATTAAGAGTAATTTTTTGTTTTGGATAACATGGTTATTCGCTTCTAATTTGTAAATATAGGTTCCACTGGGGAGTTGTTCACCATTAAACAATATTCGATGCTTGCCCGGCAGGAAATCTTGATCTGCAAGAGTAATGATGTTTTCGCCGATGATATTATAAATGGAAAGCTTTATATAACTCTTCTCAGCTATATAAAACGAAATCGTTGATCTGGAGTTGAAGGGATTGGGATAATTCTGGAAAAGTACTGGTGTATGTAATAGTGCTGATTTATAATCGTGAACCATCGAGATGCCGCCATTGGTGGTATGGTAAACGATGTTATCTCCCAGGAGGAAACCGTTACGATCATCAATAAAAGATATATCCCTGCAGCCAAATGATTGCTGTTCTGTCCATGTTTTACCCGTATCACTGCTAAAATATAATTTCTGATTATCGGTCATCCATACCTTTGAAGGATCATTTGGGGCAAATTCAATATCATTGCCCCAGGAAAAGTCATTCGATACGACGTATCCCGACCATGATTTACCTCCATTCAGTGTTTGATAGACTTTATAGTACAGCGAACAGGCAAGTCCGATGTTGTCATTATAAAAATTCAACACCGTTATATAATTCTCGGGAAATTCCAGGCTGTGCCAGGTTTTGCCCCCATCTGTTGTTTTGTAAAGGGTCTGAGGATTGACACCAGATTCAAAGAAATAACCCACAGCCGGGGATGAAAAAGCCACTCTTCGCCACAAGTCACCAGAACCTCCACCAAATGCAGAATCATTCATGCTAACCCAATTTTTGCCTCCATCTTCAGTACGAAGAAAAATAGCTGGTCCCTCAGGATTCACCACAGGATCAAGGCAATCTGCCATCGCCATGCCTCTGTTTTGATCAAACATTTTGATATAATTTATGCAATCTGTTACAGACGGATTATCAAACTGACAGTCCCAGGTTTTACCTCCGTCAACCGTAGAATAAATCAAGCCGTTCACGCTGCATATCCAAATATGGTTGTTGTCATACATTGAAATATCAGTAACAGCCAGAACATCTGATGGAAGGTTTACCGTTTGCCAGGTCTCACCTCCATCAATGGTTTGAAACATGGCATGTTGTGATGATACGGATATTATCGCCGAGTTTGGTTTAGAGGTATCGATGGTAAAACCTGCGCCAAGGTCATCAGGCAACCCATTCATTTTTATGTTCCATTGTGCGAAAACAGGTTGGATAATCATAAAGCCTAGGAGAGTGATGGAGAGTAATCTTGATATTTGTATTATCTTAATTGCCATGATTTTTACATCCTTTTAAATTTTAATACATTAAAAATAGTGTAAGTTTGTAAGTATTATATCAATTCATACCTAACTTTTCAAATAAGAGTATCCGGATAACCTTTGATACAATTCATCTGAATCCGGATGTCCGGCAAAGACCTTTGAACCGGGCTTGTTGAGCATGCCGAGGTATTGGTATATCAATATTTTTTCGACATAGGGCGAAACCGCTTCGAGCTGCTGAATGACGCGCTCGGCCGGCGCAGGTAACAACGCACTGTCATAGACTTTGCCTTCAAAGCGAAACACTTCTACATCCGCCCAAAGTTTTGATTTTGCCGCTTTTTTATGCAATTTGTACAGCCGCTCAAAAAACGCGGCACTCTCCTCCACCCTGGTCTTTTCGACCCCGATTTCATCCTGGTAAGCGATATAATCGACGTTGAGCTGCTCGAGTTGACGGATAAAACGATCATCGGTTTTGATATTTCTGGTACCATAGGGTGCAATGAGCGTTTTGGCCTCAGGTGTCAGTTTTGCCGCTTCTGCAGTTGAGGTGTTGACATAATCGATAAAAAAATCGTCGTAATGACCGACGATGCCGGTTTCGTTGGGATAATACCAGCCGTAAAAACTTTTGTGATGACTATATCTCTCAACGAGTTCATGCATCGCTTTAAGGCGAAGTTTTTGTATATCCGCGTCTTGCATCAGCATGGCCGGCTGGTACCAATCGCCGAAAAAGCCGTTGCTGAGAAAGAAACGAATATTGTATCTGTCAGCAGCAGCGAGGATGGCCTCCAGCGGATCATCGCAATTCAACTCATGCTGTGGTAACAGCGCGGAGGGATAAAAGCTTTTCCCGTATATGGCAACATCGAGCAAAACCAGATAACGCAATCCCGCCGCAGCGATTTCCTTGATTTTGGCATCCCATTGTTCACAGGTGAAATTTGCCAGGGTTTCATTCCAGTATTTGCCCTCAGCCGGATTGTGGTGTTGAAACTCGAACCAGGAGCCTTCGATCGGTTTGACCTTCCTTTTCTCAACCGCTGCACGCAGATCAAAAAGAAAAGGGCTCGCTACTGTTGCAGTGCCTAATGTTTTTAAGAATTTTTTTCTGTTCATTAGTCATATCCCTTTTTATGATTACAAAAATTCTAACCATCCTTCGGTACGTTCGTGGGGACTCGGGGTTCATTTAGTTTACAGAATGGATTTTCATACCAAAAGACTCCCATTCCCCATCCGCCTTCCCGCTCTTCACAGGTAAGCAGATCAAGGTCCCCGTCTCCATCCAGGTCCAGCATCTCGATACGGTCGTATTTTATGCCTTTTTCAATACCGCTGATCTGATGGGGTAACCAGTCCTTTGTCATGGGTGTTTTCTTATACTCCAGCCAGACCACACCGTGTTTGCCCTCGGCATTCCATGTCGTAAGTACCAGATCTTTTTGACCATCTTGGTTAACATCGGCAACAACCACAGCGCGCGGATTCCCGGTATTGGCCATTAGCGGGATTACATGGGTTGTCCATCTCAATCCGCTCTTGTCGATTCTCTTCAGGATGAGTATTTTCATATCCTTAACAGCCACTACAGCATCCTGCAAGCTATCCCCATCCAGGTCTTCCAACACCATGCTGAGCACCTCTTTATCTTCCGCTCCCATAAAGTGGTTCTTCCATGGTTTAATCAGCACAGAATCCTGTCCGGGATTTTCGAGCCAGCGGCATCCCCGCAGTGGCCCACGTCTGTCCGATATGACGATATCTATGTCCTTATCAGCATCCATATCCTGCTTCCAGATCGACATGATCCAACCTGCCTCTGAAACGGGGTGCCATTTGTAACGGGATAGGTCACAGCCAATTGCCGCGGCTTCAAACCAGCCGATCTGTGCGTTTTTGCCTTTCGATCCTGCAATCAGATCGATACCATGAATGCCGTCGACCTGCATGGGCCAGGCGAACATCCATTGTTGGGCATGAATAGAGGCATCGAGTATGGCTTGCTTCCATTTGCCGGCAATGAGGAAATCTTCCGAATTTCCGGGTGCCCAGTGAACAAAAATAGTTTTGCTCTCCCCTTCGCAGCAGCTCACCACATCGGTAAAACCGTCTCCGTCCAAATCAGCAAACAGGGCATCCTCAACCGAAGGGGTCTTGCCGACCGTAACCGCAGGCCACCGCCTGGTGGATTTCTCGTTGCCGGGATTGAGATAGATGCGCGTAATGCCACCCTGCTCCCATCCTGTTGCAATATCCATTAATCCATCGCCGTTAATATCTGCGAGTTTGACACCGTCTGCCCCCTGCGACGAGTCATCGATGATATGGCATTTCCAGGGATGACCGATTAGATCAGCACTCCTGCTGTTTGGCTCCGGCAACAGGAGTGTGGACAAAAGGATCAAAACGACGAGTTTGTTTCGCCGTCCTTGTGCACTCTTACCTTGCATTTGCATTCTCGTTATGAGCAACAGGACTGATCGAATAAAGTCGAAAGGGACTGCCATGAGGAAATTACTCTCAGAATTATACCGATATCGGTTCGGATTTTCCCTGGAATTTTTTGCCGTCTTTTTTGCATATACGCCGGATAATTGTTTTTCCGGATAGGGCGTTATGTGCAAGAGACCCCATTGCCGTCGTCCACACCCCTGTAAAGTAAAAGTCATCGAGTTTCGGAAGCGTTGATTTGAACTTTTTATCCGACAGATCTTCCCGCATGGCAAATTCTATCTTTCGGTTCGGCAGGTTAAACCATCCCTGCGTTCCACCCATATAGCGTTCCCAGGTCGTCAGGGTGCAGACATCGATGACCTCAACCTGATTTTTGATACCCTTCAGGTAGCCATCAAGGATATCGACAACTCGTTCCGCAACATTTTGCTTTTCCTGTTGGTATTTTTCTTTATCGTCCTGATAAAGTTTTTTCCAGTAAGCATAACCAGCGGTAAGTTCAACCTTTATTGTACACCTGCCCGGCGGAGCCATGCTTTGATCAAATCCATAGAGCTGTGCTTCTATACTCTCATATTGATGGCCCGCTATATTGACGGGAGGATCGAGCAACAGAACCAGAGAAGAAGGTTTAGCCGACAGATCACGGTTAATTCCCAGGAAGACATCTACAGCAAAAGGCGTTTCGTCCTGAAGCGGAGCGCAATAGCCGCGGACGGTGTCGTTAATAAATTGACCGTCCAACATATCCAGAATGGTCTTGCGCCCGTCTGCATTTGAAATGACAATATCGGCTCGATACTCGCTGCCGTCAGCGAGTTTGACACCCACAGCTTTTTTGCTCTCGACAAGGATTTTATCAACCCGGCTACGATAGTGTACTTTCCCACCCAAATCCAGATACCGTTTTTCTATGCTTTTGGCAAATTCATACGCGCCCCCCGCCGGCCACTGAACGTCACCGTTTATTCCCCCCGCATGCCGCATAAGATGAAAAAAGAGCGGTGCGTCCGGATTGGCATAAATAAGCAGGGCAAATGCCTTTTTGAGAAAGGGATCGGAAAAATGTGTGGAAAACGCTTTCATGTCCATCCTCAGCCACTTTTGCATCGGCAGCAAGGCAGGTAGTGCTTTGAGTAGGTTCCAAAAAGAACTGTTGTTCAACGCATCATCGACCCTTTTGTTACGAAAGGCCCTGATGAGTCGAATGTATTTCTCAATCATTTTTGCATCTGCCGGAGAAAGGTCAAGCAGTGCTTTCCTGAGCTTTTCCAGATCATAATAATCCAAAAACGTTTTGCCGTCCGGTGAGGCGACGGCTGTACACTCTTTGACCTTTACCAAATTTCTCGGCAGGACGCCCAACTCGTGCCACATTTCATTGACGCGAGTACCTGGTTTACAGCCGAAAAAGTGGTGAATGCAGGCATCGAATGTATATCCCTTCCGTTGCCACGATGCACACTGGCCACCAGGTTTGTTGTGCATCTCAAAGATCAGCGTTTCATAGCCGTTGAGCTGGCCGTAAATGCCGGCAGACATTCCTCCCATGCCGGCACCAATGATGATGATTGAAGCTGTCAATATTTTACCTCATTTATTGTATTTTTTTGACCCAATTACCAGTTTCACTTGATAAGTCCAATGGGAAAATCCGGCATGCTTTGCGGGATCACCGCAGTCGGGGATTGCCGTCCATCGGTCAACGTTTTTACCCGTTCGGCGATATAGGCATCCAGGGTTTTTATGGTGATCCGGCCTTTTTGAAAAAGATCCGCTTTTCCGTTCATGCCTTCGATAAGGGCTTTGGTAAAGGCCCCATTGCCCCAGGTCTGGTCTTCCAGCGAATATTGCTTTCCGGTGGAGGAAGTAAAGACCACGGCGCCGCTCTCGACATCCGATAATTCATTTACCAGCAGATTGACATCCGGCGCCCGCCGATTGCCCACTGCATTTCCGGAATGGCATGCATCGACGAACATCACCAGCTTGCCCGGCATCACTGACGCGGTGTACTTGAATTCGGTAAACAAAAGTCCGGTTCGACGCAATCTGTCCAGATCGGCTTCATAGGGAAGATAATGAAAGCTGCCCACATTATCGTTGACGCCGTGACCGGCTATAAAGATCATGGCAAGGTCTCGGCTGGTGGTCTCTTTTTGAATCCAGTCCAAACCATCGAGAATATCGAGCTTTTTGGCGCTGGCATCGATGAGAACCCGCGTCTCCACATTCTTGTACAAACCACCCTGTTGTTTTTGCATCGTGGCAGCAAAATCCCTGGCGTCTTTGGCGGCGTAATTCAGATCGAGATCATTTTTCTGATAATCACTGACACCAATGGCAAGCACATAAAGCGTCGGTTTTAACGGGTCTGCCGTTGTAACGGGTTCACCTTTCCATTTCACTTTAACTTCTGCCGGTGCGCTCCAGCCGTGCCGGTTCTCGGCCAGTACCTGAATCGATACATTCCGTTTTGGAATGGTGATCGTTTTTTTGCAACAGCGTTCCGATACCATTTTTAAACCGCGCTGATTTTCTACCGGCCGTCCGTCTATCATAAAGCGAACATTCATGATCGGTTCACTGTCAGGGGATTCAGCAGTGTACTCGATGGTCAGATGTTCGGTGCTGACTGCCTGATTGTAAGAAGGTTTGACGATGCTGACCACCGGCGGTAACAGGTTTTTGATGCTGGTTGTATTGGTCTTGCGATTGCCGGCTGTATCGGCAAGGCGCAACGCTTTACCTTCATCCAGGGTAACAAGCAGATTGTCGATGACATCCGGACGGTAGTACCTGCTGCGAAATTTGGAAACGGGAAAGAAATAGCCAGTTGCATCAGGACCCTGATTGAGGTGCCAGCCGATATACCGTTCAGCGCCGGGAGAGGCGTCATAATATCCATTCGCCGTAAAGACAATCCATTGCCGGGATTCGGGATGGACATATAATGAAAGCAGTGGTTTGCCATCGCTCATGCGATACCACTCGATAACACCATTCCCCTGGGCAGATACCACGACATTGCCATTACCGCTGATGTTGACGCTCCAGACCGTAGATTGGCTATCCGTTTTCCATAGTTGTGTGCCGTTTGGATCTGCAGAGTAAAGGTGCCAACCAGTTCCCAGCACAATCTGCCTGCCGTCGGAAGAAATATCGGCAGATCGGCATCTTTCATATTTTTCGAGAAATTCAACCGTCTGGTCGTTTATTTTGGGAGAATAGGTGCCCGCCCAATCGGATACGGAAACCGCAGAGTGTTTGTCGATATAGCTATCCAATCCGTTCGCACTATTCAAGGCTTGCAATTTTCGGTCTGTCAAGGAGAATAAAAGCGCTTGCTTGCCGGAAGGCTTGAAAGCAATTATATCGCCGGAATAATTGATTTTCAGGTGGGATCTGCCTTTTACGTTATAATTATTTGTTTCACTGGCCAGGTAGAATCGCCTGCTGCCATTATCAGCCAGTCTGCCCAAGTCTGGATCCGTGCCGGCATAAATCAAATCATTCCCGGGCAAAGGTTTGATATCTATAACTGTATTCTTACAGGCGGGATAATCCCTGTACCTGCCCTTGCCGGCATCCTGCCAGCACCGAATGACTCGCCATTGCTTTCCGTCAATAGATTTATCGTAAATTCCGCCTCCGTATAAACATCTGCCGTCTGCGGAAAAGGCGACTTTATTCAATTTATCGCCCATACCCTTGGCTTGCGCCACATCCGGATAATAGAGCACCTCCAGCGTCCTGCCGGAACGTACTTCGATGGTCGGGGTATCGGAATAGCCCACAGCAATTTTAGACCCTTCCGGAGAAAAAGCGATGGAAAAAGGCCTCTTTCCTGCACCGCTTCTCTGCAGGATCAACTTGAAGCGGTTATCATAAAGCCGGATTTTACCGTCATAACACACCGTGGCCAGCCGGCCGCTTTGATCAAAAGCAAGGTTGTAGACAATATCTTTATAACCGCTCAGGGTTTTGAATGTGGTGAATCTCTGATTTTTTGATTTTTGATATATAACCACACCCTGGCCTGCGTGCAATGCAGCAGCCAGATAGTTGCCATTCGGGGCGAACTCGAGGTCATCGACCACATTGCCCAGTCCGGTGAGACGTTGCGTCATGTCACCGGTGTAGGTATCGAAAATATAAATAGTGGTATTGATGCCGTTTTTACTCGTAAATCCACTGACGGCGGCAAAGTCACCATCGGGTGAAAGCGCGCAACAATATAACATGCCCTCATTACCCGGCCCAATAGGCGGGCGAAAGGTCTTGATTAAATCGCCACTGCCGGTATCCCATAGCTTGGCGGTTTTGTCAAATGACGCGGTGAGAATATATCGCCCCAGGGCATCAGTACTTAAGCGATTGATTCTCGCCGTGTGCATTTTGGTATTCAAACGCAACTGCGGTAATGTGTTCTGACCCGTTGCCAGCCCCCAGGTCAGCAGGAACACAAAAAAAAGAATTATTTTTTTCATAATGCACTCCCTGTACTGCTTCGATCTTCAGGTTAGTGAATACTGCAGGGGTTGTATCAAAAATATCATATCGATCAAAACGAACCATTCCGCTCGGAGCCAGATATCCATATTTTGATAATTCGCATTTTACCGATATGGTTTTCCGGTTATATACCGTATTCTAGTAAATCAAAGGTAAAAAAACAATTGTTTATTTTTAAATTTGGCAGTCGGCGGTATCTACCGATGCTTTTAATATGCGGTGATCATTTTTTGAATCTCGTAAACTGGACACTGCGCGTCCTGATATTCGAAACGGTAAAAGCGATGATTTCGCCTTTGTCGTCTCGCATAAAGGCCAGCTCAGCGATCGGATAATCGCCACTGAATGTATCCTTTTTGACCGGTGTCATCTCAAGGTCATCCATGCGTCGATGCTGAACGACCAGATGGCTGTCTTTTAACGCTATGGTGTAAACGGTCTGCAGCTCTTCGCTGAAATATCTGCCTGTATAAGCAGAAAGCTCATCCTGTGATGGCTTCCACTGCTCTTCCTGCAGGCGTTTGGCAGGGTGATCTCCATTTTGATGCAAGGTCAGGGATACGATCTGGTTTTCGCTGTTGCGGTGAAAGGTAATGCCGGCCTCAACGACCAGGAGTTTAAAGGTCGAATCCGAAGTGGGAACGATCTCGGTTTTAGACTGGCCTGTCGCCTGGGTATAGAATATATCCCCTTCGCGGCTAAACGAGAGGATAAATCCCGGCATCTCCTCGAGTTCGTAACGTCCGGCAAACTCATCAAAGTGCTCAGCATTATAATTATCGGGATTGAATGGTTCTGATTTTTTCGCTTGAGATTTTCGTTTGTTTTTGGGTTGCATGGCATCGCCCCAAAAGGCTTCTGCGGTTTTCCAGGTGACATCGTTCACGGGAAAGGAGGCAAAATTGCTCTGGGTAATCACCGCTGCATCGATTTCCGGATAGTAGACCAACATAGAGCGATGGGCGATATCCGCACCGCCATGATAAATTCTCTTCAATCCTCGATGTTTATCGATAAACAGACCGAGACCGTAATTGGTGGTATCCCCTCCGGTGAGGACACAGCGCGTCGTCATTTTCTTGATGATGTCTTTACCGCCTACCTTAGCTGTACTCAGGTTGCGGATCCACTTTGCAAGATCACCCACTGTGGTGTAAATACCGCCGGCGCCGGTTGAGGCGCTGAGATCACGTCCTATGCGATATGAATGATCTTTTGTAGTCATGTACCCCTGCGCACTGTTGGGTACGATTTGCCAGGGATTTGTCCTGATGACGGTGTTTGTCATTTGCAACGGTTTGAAGACAGTTTCAGTCATCCACTCCGCAAAGGGCTTTTCTGTGATGCGTTCAACAACCCTGGACAGTAGACTGTATCCTGTATTATTATAATTCCACTCTGTGCCCGGAGCATTTTGCAATTCAGGCTGATTTTGTACAACCCTGATAACTTCATCCTTGCCGATATAGTCCCCTTCACCCAAATTGCGGCCCTCCAGAGCAATTAAATTCAAAAATTCCCGGTAACCGCTGGTATGCGTCATCAGATGTCGCAGTGTAACGGTTTGGCCGAAATCAGGCAGTTCGGGAATATAGTCGCGAACATCATCGTCAATGCAGAGTTTCCCACGTTTTTCCAGGAGCAGAATCGCAAAAGCTGTAAACTGTTTGGAGGTAGAGCCAATGTTGTTGAGGGTTTCTGTTGAGAAAGGAATCGAAAAGGTCAAACTGGCCATACCGTATGCTTTGGAAAAGAGGGTCTTGTCATTTTTGATTACAGCGATGGCGGCACCGGGCTTGTTCTCACCAGTATATGGCACGACCAATTGATCGATGCGTTTGCCGGGATCTGTTGCTATCGCTTCCAGAGTTTTCAATTCGATGCTGTACAATCCGGTCTCTTCTTTAAAGGGGCTTATCTCGATGCGGTAAACGCCGGCATCTTCTGATTCAAAATAAAATAGTTCCGAACCACGCGGAGGACCATCAAAGGATCGTATTGTTTTTCCGTTCGGATTCACTATTTTTATCGAAACATCAACACTGATCTGGTCAACAATGCCATAGATGAACCAGGCGGCATCCAGCTCAAGCAGATATGGATGGATGGTGCTACGGACAAGTGAATCCCGCAATATCTTGCCAACCTCGAGTGTTCTGGGTTGTTCTTCCGCTGTCTGTTTTGCCAGAGGTTGTGAAAAAACAAGAAACGGAATGATAAACGTTATAATCATCATTTTGCAAAAAATGCTATTTTTGGTTTTCATCGATTCTCCTTTTAATTTCTTTTTGTCGGAAATGGTTCAACCGTTTGTTTATCAAGCTGGATTTTCGGATAAAAATGGAATCCCGGTTGATGTTTGTGTGGACACTTGAGCCGCCTTTTGGATAGGAAAACCAAAACAATCCGTCGTATGTTACAGACGCAAGCGCCATATCAATAGACTGCTCAAGCGCGGATTTGTTGCTAACAAATAGATGAACAGATCAAATTCACCACCTGCTTCTCTTGATATAACCATAGTGTAAGGAAGGAATGCCGGCAACTTGAAATCGTTATCCGGACCGTTGAGCACAGAACCCCTTCCGCCCGTCGCCAATCCAGGCTTTGTTGAAAGGGGCTTGTCTGACATCTTTTTACCCTCTCTTCTATGATATTACAAAAAATTAATAATATCAACTATTTATGAAAACCGTTTATACTTGTTCGAACAGATGTGATTAGAGAGTTTCAATGATCTCGATCATTTTTTCATAGTTGTTAATGACGCGTGTCGAAAGTCGTCTTCCATAAGGGCAGGCGGATGGCATCAGAACAAATCCCCTCCCCACTCCGGCAGTTCCCTGTTCGATAGCACGCTTTATGTTTTCTTCAAACCACGCCGTGGGCATATTCTCAATATCGCTCATCTCGAGATTGCCGAACAGCACTACTTCCTTACCATAGCGTTCGCGGACATACGACAGCTCAACATCGCCTTGCGGTGGCGGCTCGATGGGATCGAGACCATCAGGACCCATAGCCGCAATGTCATCGAGAATCAGCCGCAGGTTTCCGTGACAATGAACGCGCGCATAGCCACCGGACTGTTGGATGGTTTCTATCATCGGCGTTACATAGCGACAAACATAATCGCGAAACATGGACGGCGGTAAATATGGCGGAGAGGCGTACTCTGGCCCGTAGATTCGCCAGAGACGTCCGGGAAGCGCCACTGAAATTGCTTTCACAGCCGGTATTAAAACAAAGGCAAACCGTTCAAGCAGTTGCTGGAACAGCGGTTTTTCCGTCAGGGCGATCACCGTGTATTCAGCCATATTAAAGAGAGAAGCGGCAAGACAGAGAGGGTCTGGCGTATCGATCATCACAATACCGGTATCTTCGAGCGCTGTTTCAGCCTCAAGCACGGGTTGATTGTGACGAACTTTTACCACAAGAATGATTTTTAGGTATTTTCAATAGCTAACCTTTTGATTTTTAAATCTATTATCGGATTTCTCCTCCTTATCTCAAGAGTACAACTCGTTGAATTTTACTAAATAAATTATCGGTATGACGAGCCTCCAGTCTGATCAGATACACACCGCTGGGAAGGGATCGCCGATTGTTGTCGAATCCGTTCCAGGAGAGGCGGTAATGACCGGCGGTCTGATAGGTGTCGACCAGGGTCGTCACCCTTTGCCCGATAATGTTGAAAATATCAATTTTTGTACGAGAATTTACTGCCAACTGATATTCTATGGTCGTTGTGGCATTGCACGGATTCGGGTAGGCAGGTAAAAGAGCAAATGTTTTTGTATTCACTTGTGTTTTTACGCCTGTTTGAACCAAAGTATACAACCCTTTGTTGGTTTGTATGGCATTTTCCCAGTCACCAACGAATTCCCACCAATTATTCATAATCTTGGTGCTATCATCGAATTTTATATTGTTGTTATATCCGGGAATGTTATTACGCCAGAAAATATAAAAATGGTTCTCGGCGCGGCCAAAGTCGAGGCAGTACGGCGGTTCGTTGCCATATTCCGTGCCTGGCGGCCAGGGATAATCGATATCGCGCCAGGTGGAGACATTGACCGGTGTCTGGGGACCACCTTCAGGGTGCCAATTCATGCAATCGCTTAGAAGCGTGGTGGTGTCATCATAGATATAGTGGCTGGCGAGATTCGGTGTCATATGCGTCCAGCCACACCTGCCGGTAATCCAGGTTTCCGTCTCGTCCATACCGCAAAATTTGTGGAGAAAAAGGTGGTTGTTGCCGTCCTGAAGCTCATTGGCATGGATCAGCATACTCTCTATCTGATGTCCGTGATTGTGAGCTGTTGCCAGACGGTGATGCAGAAAATGATAGACTGAATAGTAATGATTGTATATCGGCAAAATATTACGCAGCCGGAAACTGTTTGATATGTTGCCGGTTACCGGACTTGACATATTCGATTCAGGCAACGTATAGCAGTGACCGTTGATATTATACAAATCAGACCAGATCCAAAATTCCTTAACACCCAGTTCATTGACCAGGTATTCGGCATCGATCCTTTCGAATATTTTATGGAAATCAGGGTAGCGGCAATTCGGTTGCCAGCTATCGAATTTTTTGCTCATGGGCATATGTTCATATATATTAATGATTTTCACAATCCGGTATCCGAGAGACGGTAAAGCTGAAGAATCTTTATAGCTGTGGTAGCGCGATCCCTCTTCCAGCATGAATTTTACCCGTTTGTAATAGACATTGTTGCGCTCTTTAATGCTATCTACGCTGATATGCTCCATCCAATGTTCAAGCATATTATCATCGGTCATGGGATAAAAATTAATAATGGCGACCGGCATTTCCCAGATATAGTTTTCTGCCGGCGTCAAAAGATAGGGATCAATGGCACTTTCATCCGGCTGCCGCCAAATCTCATCAACATTCAGGTATCCTTGTACGGTTATCTCACCATAGGTACCGGTAAAGATCGTATTTCCTGATGCGCTGGCTGTAAGAATGCCGTTTTCGTCAATAGTTGCAATGCTGCTATCCTCTACCTGCCAGTCGATAAGTGCGTTTGGCAAATAATCGGCCCCGATATCGGTTTCGGCCGCGACTCTGACCATAAACGACCAATCCGGTAACAAGTGAACGGAATCGGGTTCTAATTGTAAAGCGGTTACCTGCATCCCCGATGCATTTACGCTCTGCGCGATTTCGAAAGGTGAGCGCTGTATATTGCTCAATCTCAATTCGTCGATCAGCGCCTCAGCGTTTTGCAACGGTAGGCGGTAGCCGATGGTAAAATAATCGGGAATTGTAGTCAACAGATCCAGTTCGTCGGCACGATCATTCGTTATTTCGACGCCATCGATATACAAAATCTGGCGGCCGGGTATTTTCCAGGTGACCGCAATATGATGCCATTCGTCTGACTGCCAATCGTTGATGCGATAGCACCCCGTTTCATTATCATCGATTTGCATAAAAAATCTGAAATTGCTGGGATAATTAATCTGAATGCGTATGTCCCCCAAATTAAAAAGCTGGATGGAATAAAAATCTTGTCCGATCCACCTGGGTTGAAGCCAAAACTCCACCGTTCCTTCCGCCGGATTGAATCCTTCCGGAACCGGATACCACAAGCTGTCACCGCTATATGCTGATTCTCCTCTGTGTACTCTGACGCCATTACCGAAAAGGCCGGGCTCCAACACGATACCCGTTGCCGACACCGGCGTTTCCCCGGTTGTACTCGACAAATCATCATTAAAATGGAACAACAGAATCGTGTGCTGGTCATGCGGTAACTCTTCTGATTGCAAAGGACACTGCACAATGAAAAGCATTGAAACGATAAAAATCGTAAAACCCGGTGAGCATTTGTTTCCCTGTAGATAACGCATCATAGACCTCCTTTCGAATCGGTAATCCGAAATTGCAGCTGTCAGGTGGATTACGAATCTTTATATCCTCCTGGATGACTGTTGATCAACTCTATAGGACGGTTCATCTGTCCGGGCCAAGTCTCCAATCGTTCTAAAACAGCGAAAATTTACCTATCATCCCTTTTTTGATCGATTCTTGCCACACTTTTACTTTGCTTCCACCCCTGTCCTCGTGGTGAGAATGTCGGCATACTCTAATAGTACGAGTGCAGCATTGATACCATTATCGATAAAATCGTCATCGATCAGGGTGCGTCGCAGGTGGGTCGGGATATCAACGCCGCCGTGATAGTCCTGCGCTCTGATAAGCGTATTGGCCAGTGAAACCGCTTTAGCACGGTAAATCGGTCTTCCGGCGCGCTGACAGGCCGCGACATAGGCCCGTATCATGATGGCATTGCTGCCGGCGATGGGAGTGTAAAATTTGTACTGTTCCAGCACCGAGGGTACAAACCAGTCGCTTCCCTGTGCTTCGAGGCCGTCAAAACGGGTGCCCTTCCTGAACCAACGTGTCCGCAAAACCGGATCGCGCTGGTCCCAGACCACGAACTGATCTTCTGCATAGCGCAGCAGTTCTAGCGCGATTTGCAGCTGTTTTGGAGTAGCCTCTTTTGTTTTCAGGATGATAATCGCGAGTTCATTGGCTTCGTCGCGGGACATGTTTTTATAGCGCTTTCCCGGAGGCGTATCGAGAAACTGGGCGTACCAGCCATAGGTTTTGACCGGCTTTTCCATACACCAGCGAAATGCCCGCTGCCGAAGCGTCTGAAACCGGGTGACGCCATAATCACGGTGCAGGCGATCGAAGAACATAATCACCCAGGTCGGTATCAGCTGATTGGCATTGGCGGCCGCTCTGCCCGTCTCGCGGTCGAACATCTGCGGCCAGGTGCCCGAATCGTTTTGCACCGCTTCAAACGTTTCTGCGATCTGCAGCGCCGCCCGGTAGTATCCCTTTTCCCGGGTGGCATCATACATGTCGAGAAAGGCCATGCCGGCATTGATGACGAAATTGGTCTTGATGCGATCCGGCTGTATGGGGTGACGCCCCGATGAAACACCGTCCCAATAGGTCAACGGCCAGTTGGCCAGACGATGATCTTCAGGTTCGCGCAAGGTCAGCAAAAAATCAGCCACGATGCGGGCAAGCTCCTTTGCCATAGCGGCGTCTTCGGCGTCGGGAAAGTGGGTGGCATAGTGTATCATGCCGGAAATGAGCCCTCCCATGATCTTGGCCGGGTTGGCCCAGCCCCAGTAATCGTTTCCCGGTTTTTCGTGTTCGAGCCAGTGTTGAATTCGCTTCTGATGCAAAAGTGCCTGTAAACTCTTGCGCCCGCTTTCGCGGCAGGAATAGGGCGGTTCATGATAGGGACCGTTAAACGCCGGACTTTTCATAAATGTACGCGTGCCCACCGTGTCGATGATCTCTCCGTTGCTGCCGATCGCCGCCGCTGTGAGGGTGATGCTGTCACAGGGCAGCTGCTGCCAGAGCGAGGGAAAGGATAACCATGGTTGATCGATATTAGCGGTGTATTGGGCAGAGTCGCCTAGCGAACGGGCGACGAGGTGATAGCTTTTCGCCTCCTTTCGAGTAGCGAAATCAAAGGCAGGCGCATAGATGAATCGGGGCGCGTGAACGTTCCAGAAGGGTTGCTTCCCGGGTTTGCCGGGGCGAACGGGTAGCGTCGTAGCCTCGAAGGCTTCCTGCCCGTATAGTGAGGGTTCAGCAGGCCGGCATCCGTCAGATGAATCAGCAGGGGTACGACCTCTATTTTTGCTTCCTGCCATGGTGAGGGTGGATAATAAAAGCGATGATAAAAAAATAACAGTTAGCACTATGTCACCGATTTTGGTTATCTTACATGTCGTCGGTCGTCTCATTATTTTCCTCTTTATGAGTAATGTAAGCATTATGGAAACTGTTGAAGCACAATAGTTGAAAACAAAAAGGTAAAACTGTCAATAACAGATATCGCAAAAGGTATCAATCAAAGAGGTAACACCGGAATTCAAACTCTGTAAAAGCCGGTTATAAAGCTGCAAATATTTTGTAGCATTTGAATTATGTATAAAGTATTCGACGTTGACTTTAGGTTTCTCTCCAGTCCGACAAAACCCGTTCGACTTTGAGCCTGACCTCATTCCGGGCCTCCCATCTATCATATCCTTTTACCAACAAATCGTCATAATTCGTTTCCCGGTGGCGGATATGCGCCGCAACGGCTAATTCGACCGCTTCTGCATCCAGCTGCTTGGCTGCTGCGGAGCGCCCGACTCGGCCGCTGTATTTTAAACAAGCGTGTTGAGCGATCTCCTCTGCCCTGTCGGAAGGGCATGAAGGAAAAAGCTCTTTTATCTTTTGCGCAAATTTCTCGATGTACTGCTGGTCATATTCCGCCCGTTTTTCTGCCTGACGCTCTCTTCGCCTTTCCCTTGCGTCGCTGTCCTCGAGACACTCTTTTTCCGCCGTTTCCAGCCCCCCTTCTTCGACCAGCAATCCCTGCCGTTCGTAGCGTTTGCGCGCCCGGCTCCAGCGCAACACCACGGCACTCAGCACCGAGTGTTTACGCGCCCGTCTGGTCAGGGCGGCATCGCCTGACGGAAGAAAGACGAGGTGATCCAGGTCCGCACAGCTTAGGCAAAGCGTGCCCTTTTCCCGGTTCAGGGTTATCCAGGCTTTGCGTCCCAGCTCTTCGCCGCACTCATTACAACTCGCTTCCCGGGTTGTGATGAACACCTTTAAATCAGCGGATTTGTTCATTTGTACACCTGTTTTTAAAACCAAAAATTACGAATAATTGTATTTACTATTTTTAAAATATGTAAACATAGTCTTAAAGTCAAAAAAAAATAGTAAACAAATTGAATTGCTTTTTGTGAAAACCGGAGTTGGGAACTGGGGTCGGACCGGGTTGTGATATTGTTTAGTAAAAGTATAGAACCGAAAATTTGCAGTTTTTGGCTCTTAAAGGGTACTTTTGGGGTTGAAAAAAGCGGTTGTAAGGGTAAGCATGCTTGAGCTTGGAGGTGCCTATTGGTGGCCAAAAAGCAGGCTCTAAGAGCAATTTAGAGCTTTTTAGAACCCCTAATCTATTGATTTTAATGTATATTTCCAGGTCCGACCCCCGGTTTACTCCAGTTTACTTTTAATCCTGTCGATTCAGTCTATCCAACCAATCGATACAGCGGTCGGTCCAGCTCTGCAGATATCCTTTACCGATGGCCAGTGAGAACCCGTGTCCGCCATACGGATAGATGTGAATTTCTGCTGAAATGTCCTTTTCAACAAGAGCGCGATAAAAGAGCAGGCTGTTCTCAACCGGCACCGACCGATCATCTCCGGCATGAATGATAAAAGTTGGCGGTGTATTCGACTTGACCTGTAGCTCGTTGGAATAGTATCGAATTAATGATGAATCGGGATTTTCGCCGAGCAGGGCGTGTCGAGATCCCTTGTGCACAACCGGTTTTGAAAAGGTGATCACCGGATATAATAAAATCATAAAATCCGGTCTCGAGCTCAATGACTCTACCGGGTCCCCATCAGCAGTATCCGCTGCATCAAAATGTGTCCCTGCTGTTGAAGCCAGGTGTCCACCGGCTGAAAAGCCCATAATACCTATCTTTTCCGGGCTAATGTTCCACCCGGTTGCATGGTATCGGGTCAGACGTATCGCCCGATTGGCATCGAGCAAGGGAGATTTGTGAGGAATGATATTGCTTTTTGAACCCGGTAACCTGTACTTTAACACCATTGCCGCAATCCCCCTGGAATTTAGCCATTTTGCGATATCGGTACCTTCCCAGTCATACGCCAGGATTCTGTATCCACCCCCCGGACAGATGACAACCGCCTGACCGGTCGCGCTCTTTTTGGCGGGCAGATAAACCGTGATATCCGGCATCTGCACAGAACTGATTCTCACCACATCGGTGGTATCCCGTCTTTCGGTTTCATCTGTTTTTTTAGAATTGGGGATATTCTCCTGCCACAGGGGCATAACGTAATCCTGTCCCACGCATAAGGTGTTCAGAATGAAAAGCATTATGAACAAGCCATAATTCATTATGCAGTCTATCTCATAAATTTTACCAATCATAGCATCCCTCCCGCTATTGACACTAAATTCACCCGGTATAGTCATTTTGTCAATTTTTCAAATCTTCAGAATAGAGGATTATCTTGCTATATCATAACGAGTTGTCTGCTGATTCACAAGAAAAAAATCATTATCATTGCCGATATTTGTCTATTCACTTTGATGAAATTGAAGTATATTCCCGTAGATTTAAACAAAGTAATGCACTTTAGGAGTTTACGGATGAAAACAATTGACAGATCCAAACCGGTGATGCTTACCGGGGCAACCGGATATGTGGCCGGCTGGTTGGTGAAGAAGCTCCTGGAAGCGGGATTGACCGTGCATGCCGCGGTGCGTGACCCGGACAATACGGATAAAATCGCGCATCTTGAAGAGCTGGCAACGCATTCAAGCGGCAACATTAACTATTTTAAATCGGATTTGCTACAGGAGGGCTCTTACGCCAGAGCCATGTCCGGATGCGAGCTGGTCTTCCATACCGCCTCCCCGTTTATTTCTCATGTGAAGAATCCGAAGAAAGAGCTTGTCGAGCCTGCTAAATTGGGCACGCAAAATGTCCTGGAGCAAGCCAATGAGACGAAATCGGTAAAACGAGTCGTATTGACCAGCAGCTGTGCCGCCATCTATGGCGATAACAGTGAGCTTGAAGAGACGCCCGACGGCGTTTTTAGCGAACAAAACTGGAATACCACCTCCTCGCTTGAACACCAACCTTACTCTTATTCAAAAACCATTGCCGAACGAAAAGCCTGGGAAATTTGTCAAAACCAGGAACGCTGGGATTTGGGGGTGATCAATCCCTGCATGGTGATGGGGCCGGCGTTAAATCCACGCACTACCTCCTCTGAAAGCATCAATATTTTGAAGGGATTGGGTGACGGCACTCTTAAATTCGGTGCGCCCGATATAGGGTTCGGCGTCGTGGATGTAAGAGATGTTGCAGAGGCACATTATCAGGCCGCTTTCACTCCCGAGGCTCAAGGACGCTATATTACCTGTGGGCATAACTCCTCCCTGCTGGAAATGGCGCAGATTTTACACGCCCGCTATGGTGAGCACTATCCCATTCCCAAAAAAGCGCTGCCCAAGTGGCTGCTCATGCTCATCGGCCCCATGGTGAATAAGACGATGACGAGAAAATATATCCACAAAAACGTCAATCTTCCCTTCAAGACAAACAACAGCAAGAGTCGCGAGGAGCTGGGCGTCACCTACCGCCCATTGGAAGAAACCATGGAAGAGGCTTTTCAGGTGTTGATCGATAATAACATTATTTAAAAAAAACCTGAAAAAGGATTGTTTAAAAACAGATTCTTATAATCCTGTCTATTATTTTCGACGTGTTTTTCGCAAGTCTATGGGCTAATCAATATAAATGACATTATGCCCCTGTTGCGGATGGCGGCTTGCGTGCAGGGCGGCATCCCAGATGATGATAACCGGTCCCCGCAGAAAGGCCTGCCCAAGTATGGGGTGCTCGATATCCAGCGGTCCGATTGCAGTTTCGAACGAACCTGGTTTGCGCTGCGGCGGCACCACGGTAGTGGGATAGACGATAATGGATTGGACGTTGTCATAAAAATTATGCGGCAGCCCGAGAAGAAGCAGACAGGCCTGAGCCGAGATGGTCACCCGAATCTCATCATTGAGCTCCAGTCCCCCTGCTCCCTCCCAGTTTTTCTCCACGATAAAAACTTTGATCAGGTTGCGCAGCTGCTCCTGCTCGCTGTTGTCCAGCATGCAATAATGGGCGACGTTACGCCGGAGTATCTCCTCCCATGAAGAAGAAAAAACCAACCGGACCATTTTTTTTCGGTGACGATTGCGAAACCAGGCAAACATTCAAATGTCCTTTTGACGACAAAATCAAGACTGCCGTAAAAGATAATCTTATCACTGTGAAAAAACAAAATAACGAGATTATTCAGTATCTGATACATCCCGGTTGGCGGCGCCGGCTCTGCGCGCAGCAAATGATTGTTCTGCTATTTTTCCGCTATGACCAGCATTTCATAGTCTTCAGTCGTT
>WJMF01000047.1 GCA_014728085.1 Candidatus Zhuqueibacterota bacterium | reverse complement strand
GTTTATTTGGCAATATTTCATCTAATATTATTTGCGCGAGCTCTCATTATTAAGTGAATTGGTGATATCTGCCTCTTTCAGGGATTTCTGCCATCTGGATGGAGGCAGATGGTGCGTTTCGATTTATATCTCTAGCCTGCACATGAGGATGCCCATTCGTTATCCGAACTATCCTCCTGAATATTTTTCCTTGCAAAAGTCAGAAAAACTGCTTATGTTATGACCGCCAAAATGGATTGAACCAATGAATTCTGTTGTAATCAATCCTTTTCGAGGCGTAGCGCAGTCCGGTTAGCGCACTTGACTGGGGGTCAAGGGGTCGGGAGTTCAAATCTCCCCGCCTCGACGGTTAGGCCGCATGAAAATCATGCGGCCTTTTTTTTTCTCGTTCCAATGCTCTGAGGGTGTGTGAAAACAGAGTCATTTTTATCAATTGTTTTTTATTTGGCAAACGATAAACCGCGAAGGACGCGAAGAGAAATATTTTAATGTGTTGTTTTTATTTTATTTATTCTTTTATGCTTCGTGTTCTTCGTGCCTTCGTGGTTGGTTACGAGCCTTACCAGATCCTTTTGATATAAAATTTTTCGATTTCACACAGCCTCTCTGCGTTGGAATGCATTCCGGACGCTCTGCGTACAGTCACCTATAATCCCTGATTAGACAAACATCGTGTTTAACCCCTTGTAACTATTTGCCCGAAATGGATATTTGTCAGAATGAACCCCGGGACTAGTACTGGATTGCGACTTTTATAATATAGCACGGAACCACTAACCAGGTCATCGCCGGAATAAACCCCTGGACTGGTAATCCTCTTCCAACGCTCTAAGAATATGCAAAAACACCATATATCGACAAAAATATGCATTTTAATTATACAAATTTGAATGCCACATGGCATATACCAGGTATTTAATGCCGCTCCGGCTACCCCCGCCACAATCTCAACAGTTAGGGTCATGAAAACGGAATCATGCAGAACAGAACGATGGATAATGATAGCCGGATTATGAAAGGAGATTGTGTCGGGGGTGATCCTTCGCGGGCTACGCGAGCTCTTCCGCTTTCTTTTTTGGGGTTTCTGCCCATTCGCAAGATTCAAAGGTTGAATAAAAATCCGTGGCGATGAAAGGCGGAAGGATCTCGCTCCGCAGAATTATGGAATTTCCATCCACCGAAAGCGAGTCTTGCCCGTTAAGGGAAACCGAAACGTGGAAGCGTAGACAGCGAGTGCAAAAACTGTGTGAATCAGCCTCGAAAATGATATTATGTTGCGGTCTTCGTCGTCTGATATTGTGGCGTTGGTTCAACCCTGGATAATATCCTTATCGATCTCCTGTTGCAGCTTTTTCATTTCACACTCGATGATATGCATCGCGGTTTGTCTCGAGGATTTTCCCGTTTCTTTTTGCTTGTTCAGTAGCGATCGAAACTCGTCGTCGAATTTTTCGATGCGTTCCTGAATAGTGGGGGCGTGGCGGGTAAAGATGGTCTGCTTGTAGCCCATCCCCATGCGGTTGCTGACCGTGGCGGCGAGAAACCAGTTGCCGACAATGGTAATATTCTCGTCCGCTGCCATCCTTTTGTGAATGGCCACGTGAACCATGTCGTCCGGCATGATCATTAAAAATTCAAGCAGCTCGTTCAACCGTACATAACGGGCCTGCGGTCCGTAACCGCTAAAATCAAAAAAGGGATCGATGATGAGGCTGCAGCCCTCTTTTTTCGCATGCGCTTCAAGTATCTTTCGCTCCTGCCGCAACCATTCATAGCGAAAGCGATAGATATCCGCCCGACCGGGACCATATCGCTGCTGCCAGGCGCTATCTTCAAATCCCTTGTCCGGAATATGAAATGAGCTCAGTGCACCCTTTTGCCGTACGCGACCGAAATAATCCATGGATTTTACCTTTTCGGCATAATCGACCATCATCATGGTGCGGTGCTCATGCAAATCCGCACTTTCGTATAACGGCCTCGACTCTTTGCCGGAATCGTGAACCAGCTTTTCAAAGGTTTTCCGGGACAGGTGATCTCTCATACGATTTTCGTCATCGCACCAGGGAATCGCCTGCAGGTGTTGCAGCATTTCACCCGGTAACTGCTCCAGGGTAATCGGCAGGATGGGAATCTGCAAGGCCGTTGCATAACCGATCTCCTGGTGTACCCAGCCCCGTTTGGACGAAGCGTTGGTGAGAACCGGAACAAAAACATGCGAATGAGCGATATAGCTTTTGATCTGATCCGGAAAACCATGCCCGACGGCAAAATTTTCGCTCCACATCGGCTGCAGACCGTTCTCCTCTATGATCGCAACGATTTTTTGCACCAGCTCGATATCCTCGCTGGAATAGCTGATGAAAATTCGATATTGATTCATAGGAAACACCCCAAAATAGTGGCGAATACGATTTAACAGACACTGTCGTCACATAATACTATATACACTATTTTCCTGTAAAAGTCAATTGGATAGCTGTATGATGGACTTTTCTTCCAGACGGGATGACATGCTCTCTGTGTCTTTCTGTCTCTCTGCGCAAGATAATAGCCTGCAACGAATTGCCGGCAAGATTTCAATCGCTTCCTTATCGCAACAGGATGAATTTTTCAGCTTTGCAACTCTTGTCGAATTCAAGCCGGATAAAATAGACACCGCTTGAAAGCCGGTTGCCGCGTAAAACGAAGCGATGCCGCCCGGGCTGCCATCGACCAATGAAGAGTTCTTGCTTTATTTGTCCGCGAATGTTGTACAGAAACAACGAGCCGCCGGCGGCAGCGGGAATATTTACCTCTATGGTGGTACCGGCGTTGGCAGGATTGGGATAAACGCTCAATGCTGCTTTTTTCTGCTCTTTTTGGCTCCCGTTGTCTTTAACCTCTGTAGCATTGAACAGCCTGATCAATATAACAGTTTCGGATTCTATCCGGAACCTGTTTGCTGACGCCGGGTACCGGTTTAATCCGGTTTCCGTATCGTTGACCAGGGAATAGGAGATCTCATATCGGTCGATGTTTTCAAGTTCAATCGTAAACTCTTGTGCAATCTCTTCCGGGTTGGAGACCAGAAGCGCACAGGAGGTAGCATCCCTGCTTTTGGCGGCAAGGGTGTAGAGTTTGAGGCTGTCGGCATTGACACAGGGATAATCGGTTTGCAGCAGAAGGGGATAGTTATTGACGATCTCGGACCAAAATCGCACCGCGTGTGCCATCGGTTTATAGGTGCCGGTTTTGTCACCGTAAAAGAGTCCGGCGCCGCCGGCCGGATGCGGAGCATAGCCCGGCTTGCCGTCGGGATAGGATTCCGGATCGCCGCAGCGGTAATAATAGGCTTTGATCACGTCGGTCAACTGCAGCGAAATCCATGCTGCGGTCAGCAACGCCGCTCCCCGCTTTTGATTATAAAGCGTGTCCTGCTTTTCAACGCTGAGTGTATATGCGTTCTGCCCCTGTTCATCTGTGGCCACGCCGCCGCTGCAGAGGTTATAGGCATCGCAGATGAGCTCGGTATCGTCAAAAAAACCGCTGCCGCTCCAACTCACCATGCCGACATAGATGCCGCTGCCGTCGAGCAATTGACGATACTTTTTACCGGCTTTGTAATAATTTTCAGGCCAAAAGTTAAAGATATGCCAGCCGAGCCAGTCCGGACGCAGATCGTGTTGGTAGAGATATTCCAGAAACTGAATAACCGTCTGGACGTCCCTGGCTTCCAGGTCGTCATTGGCAAATCGCGCCGAGGAGGTAAAACCAGGGCCTCCGATCTTGTGATCGGGGAATTCCGCCTTTAAGCGGCGATATGCGTTGACCCAGAAGGGAAAAAATGCCTGATCTTTGCGGTCCCAGAACTTGGGGTTGGGAAATTCGGTGTGAATATTGAGATAATGGAGAGCATTCCCGGCACCATGCCAGTTGTTATAGCGCTTTACGACGCGCACCGCCGCCTCGATCCAGTTTTGTTCTTCATCAGCTCGTGGGCCATTATAATCATGCAATCGCACACCGCATTGGTACTCGCCCCCTATGCGAAAAAAGGGTTCAAAACCACCGTTCATATAGCTTTGAAACTGGGCATCGCTCAGCGTCCAGTTATAGTTGGAGGGATCATTGGGATCGCACTGCCAGGAGGGATAGGTGTTGCTATCCGGACAGGAAAACATCAATTCCATATCAAGACGATCATCCCAGTAATCGTTGTTGCGAATCGAAGTAATGCCGATCTCCTGCAGATGCGGCGTTAAATCCGGTGCCTTTGAATCGACACAGGGATCGGGTCCGGAAATGACACCGAGCAACGGCTGAACAAGAGAATCGGGGCCTCTGTTTTCCCGAATGTGAATGATATGGGTTGAGTGTTGACCGATAGCCGTCGTCAAAAACCATGAGAAAAGCGCTAAAACAGCCATCCTTTTTTGTATGCCGGACATACTCGTCTCCCTCCTGAATAAGCAATCATATTGTCTTTCTATAGAATAGCGCTTCTTTTGCTGTATAGCCGAGCCGTTAAAGTGTTATTTTGAATATCATCATTTTTTTATCCCCCGGTTGGATCTATTTTTTGCTATCCATATTCATCGATTCCCTGAGTTGTTTCACCAGCAAGCGCAAAAATTTGCCTGTCTCGTTGATGCTGTCAAGCCGGTAATCCGCGTCGCTTTTATCGCCATGTTCGCCGACCAGAATCCCCATACCATCCTTGTTCAAAACCCGAAAGGCATCTTCATCGGTGAGATCGTCGCCGATATAAATGGGTAGATACGCTTCATCTTTCAGACCGAGTTCCCGGAGCAGCCACAATAACGCTTTTCCCTTGTCCCAGTCGATATCCGGACGCAATTCAATTATTTTCTTGCCACCGGTCTGACGCAGGGTATTATATTCAGCCGCTACCCTATCCATGGTTTTTTGAATCAGAGGGATTTCGCGCTCCGGACTGTTGCGGTAGTGAACGGCAATGGCGTATTTTTTGCGCTCTATACGCACCCCCGGCGTTTCTTCCAGCTTTTCATTTAACAGTTCTTCAGCAGCTTCAAGAGAGGGCAAGGCGTTGATGCCGCCTTCGTGTTGCATATTGAGACCATCGGGACCATTGATATCAAAGCCGTGACTACCGGCATAGATCAGATTGTCAATGCCGACGAGCTTTTCAACATCCCTGCGGTCTCGGCCGCTAATAATAATCACTTGAATGTATCGACACAATATTTCGAGTGAATCCCGTATATCATCGCTGAGAATCGCATCCTCGGGTTGCTGCACAATTGGAGTGAGCGTCCCGTCATAATCAAGAAACAGAACCGGTGTTTTTGCTTGAATCTGTTTTTGAATGCGTTTCCATTCATCAATCGCTGCGGGAATCTGTTTTGCTTTTCTGGGTTTGGATTGATATTTGTTGTTATGAGTTTTCTTTTGAGGCATTTGCGACATACTCCAAAGAATTATTGAGCATATATTTATAAGAAGATAATAAAAATAATGATTACGTGCAAAGTTGAATTTTGGATCGCGGATTAAACGGATTACGCGGATGAGACGGATTCATTATTGCGGCGGATGTAGATCGAGTGTTGAGTACAGGTTGACTCGTTCAGCTAAACACATTGGTGCTTTACTTACTATCTTACCGGAGGGAATCCGAGACATCCACGTTTCAGGGACTAAAAAATTTTTAAGATTAATATACTAAATAATCACATCTTTCGCACAATCATGTTCTAGGTTTAAGCGAATTTTAACGAATTTTAACGAATTTTTCGACAAAAATATTGATAAGTATAATAAATTCTCATAATTTAAATCATAAAGCCATCAAGTCTAGCCAACCAGGGGAAATACCAGAATGAAATTAGTTTATGAAGAGATGACACATGTTATTATTGGAGCAGCGATGCGTGTTCATTCTTTTTTGGGAAATGGGTTTCAAGAGGTGATTTACCAACGGGCTTTGGCTTTGGAATTAATCAACACCGATTTTGAATTTTCCAGGGAAGTTGAGATGCCAATTTACTATCGAAACTTTGAAAAACCGATTGGTACCCGCAGGGTCGATTTTATTGTTGAAGAAACTGTTTTGGTCGAACTAAAAGCAGTATCAGCTCTTGAAACTGTTCATCATGCTCAAGTTTTGAATTATTTAAAGGTATATCGCTTGCCGGTCGGTTTGTTGATCAATTTTGGTGAGTCAAGTTTATCTTTCAAGCGTTTTATTCGACGTAACACATAAACCCATATTTTTATTGAAACTCTGCTCTTGTAAATTTACTCGTATACTGAAACACGGATTTAGCGGATGACGCGGATGACGCGGATGACACAGATTCATTATTGCAGCTGCTGTAGATCGAGCGAAGAGTAAGGTTCACTCGTTCAGCTAAAACACCAGAGCTACACTCAACACCTCACCAGAGTGAATCCGTGCAATCCGCTAAATCCGTTTAATCCGCGTTTCATTTGATAGGGTAATTATCCCACGCCCGCCACTTGGCCCGGCCTTTGAGATCGGACTTTCCCCAGACCTGGAAGAACTGGCTCTCCGGGGTGTCGAATAAAACCTCGTTGTTATAAACAAACTTGATCAGGTTGGTGGCCGAATAGTAGGGCTTGCCCTTCTTGACGCTAAGGAAAAAGAAATCGGCATCGGTTTCAGCCTTGCCGTATACCAGACGGCCGGATTCATAGTTGTAACGCGGACGAATGTCTGCCTTGAGCAAATCGCGATCGAGATCGAGCTTGATGCCGTAAATATCGGTATGGTCATCACCATCTACCTGAACCGCAACTGCATCCATATCGCTGCGCAACAAGTGGATCGAATCAGCCACTTTTTGTGCATCGGCATCCGGTTCGATGGGATAGAGGAGGGTTACGAACGATTCGGTTTTGCCGGCATCATAGTACTGCGACGTTCCCTGGAACAATACCAGTTCTTTCTGCAGATCGCGGCGTTCCGTTTCAGTGCCGGTAAATTTCTGTTGCGGAAAAATGACCAGCAAATTAAGATCACCCGGATTTGCAAAACTTCCCGAAAGCGTATCCAGGCGCACCACAAACCAGTTATCGCCTTTTTCCACAATCTTGCGCGTGTGCAGCAAATTGGCTACGGTAAAATAGTTGGATCGAAAAAATTTCAGCGCATCGACCATAACGATTAAATCACTTTGTTTGTGCCTGACCAGAGTGCGGTCCCAGCGATAGTGCAAAAACATATCCTCCAGCCGCGTTCGCGAATATTCGACGTCGTGAAAGGATTGAAAATCGATTTTGCTGGTGCGAACCTGATCGTTATATGCGCCGGAATTGCGTAAAATATCAAAGTAGGGCTGATTTAAGGACTTTTTTTCCGCCCGCACTGCAATGCGGTTGTGAAAAATATCGGCGCGAAAGGCGCCAAATTCACCGCTGGGCGCTTTTTCGCGGTAATTGCCGTCATCCAGCAGCACCGTGCCGTTCTTCATAAAGAGACAAATGGCATTCTCGTCGGAATGGCCGTGGTGCATTTTTTCCTCTTCCACCGCCAGTATATGCTTTAAATAGTTCTTTTGCATAATGCTGTAATAACCTTCATCGCGATAGTTGAGCATGAGATAGCTGGCATCCTCGCTCCAATCGGAGCGGAAAACGATTTTTTTGCTGTAGAGCTCTTCCAACGCATCACCGGAACCATAATGCGGTACCACAGGCTCGATGGTTTTATCGATATAATCCTGCCGCATCACCAGCATGTTGGCAAAACCGAGATCGGGTCGATCCCAGCGGCTGCCGTCATCAAGCATGAATTGTGAATATTTCGACTCGCCCAGCAAGTTTTTCCACATCTCCTGTGCCGCCCATTTCATCTCACCGGATTGATACTCTTTGGCACCGCGTTCGAGCAGGACGTAATATTCATACAGATTGACGCGCCAGTGACCGTCGCCGAATTCCGGAATGGTGCGGTTGGGAGTGACCAGACTGACAAAATAATCGAAATAGAATTTCATTATCGGGGATTGAAATAGATGCGTCTGGCCCGACAAATCGAGATAATTGACATAGGGACGCAGCCAGACAGGATGATAAATCTGCGCATCTTCGATCTCCCAGCTTTCCAGACTGTCATGAGCCAGAATTTCCGCCATTTTGCGCCATTTGCCGGCGTCCGGATGATCCGGAAAGGTGACAGCCGCCGCCATAAAACTCTCCGCCCGCAGCATGGCGCGGTTCATGGCCCCCCATTCCGGAAAGGCAAAAATAATGTTGACACTTGCCGCTGCGGATTCAGCCAATATGTCGATATCCTTGTCGCTATAGACACCGGACGCTTTGCTGCGTTCATAGCATTCGGTAAACCTGGGCAGGGTGCGGAACCAGTTGACCACCGGTACGCCCTGTTCGTATTCAACCCGGTCTCTGAACTGATCCGGAAAATATTTGCGGTAATCCTGTAGCGATACCAAAAGATCCCGTGTGGTCCGGGCGTATTCGATTTCCCCGGTCTCTTGATATAAAAATGCCGACAGCGCAGCGATACTGACCAGAAAATCGGGTGGCCGGTAACCGAGAAGCTCCAGAGCATTTTCCAGCCCTGCTGTCTCTTCATACTGGGATTTCCAGTTTTTGATCATCGCATCTTTTTGAGCAAGAGAGTGTTCCAGAGTCTCTTTCATGTAATCGATAACACGATCATCGCTGATGGTCCGGGCATGCAAGCTAAGAGTCATCATCACAAACAGACCCCAAATGATCACTTTTTTCATCAAATACTCCTTTCTTAATGATAAAATCCAATATTCGGCAAATTTGATTTTTATTCCACCCTCAAGATTTGTATATTGTAAATACGTATCCTGGAATCAAGCCGTCAGTATGGTGCCGGACAGGGCGACCGAAGATAAAAGCTGCTCTTGTTAGTTTTATTTCGATAAGATTGCCAGATGTAAATAAAGAAAAATTATTGGAATTAACAATTCATTTTTTAACGCTACAGTAACAGGAAAGACGTCATGAAAGCGTTTATGGTTGCAGGGTTTTGTTGTGTTTTCCTTTCTCTGGGTTGTCAACAAGCAGATACAGTTGTTACCGATGTCGACCGCTATGCTGCGCTTATCGCCGTCAAACCTGAATATGAAGAACGCTATATCATTTTGCACAAGAACGCTTTTCCACAAGTGCTTGAAGCGATTTATGAAGCGAATATTATCAATTACTCTATTTTCCTGCATGACGGATTGCTCTTTTCTTACTTTGAATATGCCGGCAATGATTTTGATGCGGATATGGGGGCAATCGCGCAGGACAGCACCAGTCAGGAGTGGTGGAAACTGACCGATCCCATGCAAAAACCGCTGACAACGAGAAAAGAGGGAGAGTGGTGGGCGTCAATGGACTCTTTTTTCGGCCGGCCGGTAAAAAGTGAACCCTCAAAAAATTGTCAACGGTTTGCCGTTATTGCCCGAGTGATGCCGGGTCACAGGGTTCAGCTCAAAAGAATCCTTGGCGAACCGCCGGAATCATTCTTACAACACTGTATTGACCATTCAATACAAAACGTTTCCCTTTTCGCGCATGCCGATTATATTTGTCTCTATTACGAATATAACGGAAAAGAGTACGCGAAGGATATTCGGGCTCTGCAATCAAAGCCGATTTTTAAAACCTGGAAGGACGAAATCTATTCGCATCTTTGCGGGGAAAAAGAAGAGGCCTGGACGCAAATGAGGTCTGTTTTCTATACACCCTAACCCTGAAACGATGATAAGGACACAAACGATGAACAACCGGGAAAGAACTCTGGCTATACTTCACTATGAACCCTGCGACAGAATACCGCTCGTCCATTTTGGATTTTGGGATCAAACTCTTGAAAAATGGGCCGCACAAGGTCATCTCAGCCGTGAGGAGACAGGACGCTATGAGGATGGCAGTGAACTCGATATAAAAATCACCAAAAAACTCGGATTCGATTTCAACTGGGCTTCTTTTCTTCACCCGAATTGCCGCTTGCTGCCGGCTTTTGAGGAAAAAGTCATAAAAACGTTTCCCGACAAGAGCACGCATATTCAGGATCAATACGGGGTTATCCTGCTCAACCGGCCGGATGCGGTTTCCATTCCGGCTGAAATCGATCACCTGTTAAAGGATCGCCGATCCTGGGAAGAGCATTACAAATGGCGCTATGAATGGACGGAAGAGCGAATTGACAAAGAGGCTTTACTGCAATTAAAAAATCAGGAACGCAGCAATCCCTATGGCCTCTACTGCGGCAGCATGATCGGCCACATCCGCGATGTCGTCGGACTGGAAAATCTCAGTTACCTGACCGTCGATGATCCGGAGCTGCTCGATGAAATGATCGAGACCGTAGCTGATCTCTGTTATCGCAATGTGGAATATGTTCTCAATATCTACAGCGATTTCGATTTTGGCCATTTTTGGGAAGATATCTGTTTCAAGAACGGACCCCTGGTTTCGCCGGCCTTTTTCCAACAGAAAATCGGGCCGCACTACAAACGCATTACAAAGCTGCTGGAATCACAGGGCATCGATATCGTTTCGCTCGATTGCGATGGTAAAATCGATGCTCTGGTGCCGACCTGGGTCGGAAACGGCGTCAACACCATGTTCCCGATCGAAGTCGGTACCTGGAACGCCAGCATCGAACCCTGGCGGCAACAATTCGGCAAAACCGTGCGTGGCGTCGGGGGTATGAATAAAACCGTATTTGCACATGACCGTGCTGCCATTGATGCGGAAGTCGAACGCTTGAAAAGACTTGTAGCTCTCGGTGGCTATATACCCTGTCCCGATCACCGTATTCCACCGGACGCCGAATGGGACCTGGTGCGTTATTACTGCGACAAAATGCGTCAAGAGATGCAGCTTTAAAAGACCAAAGCGCAGCAGTAATTTCATTAGATGTTTTATTTGTACAAACAACCGGTTTGACCCTTGAATTCGATAATCATTCGCTTTTACGAAGAACTCAACGACTTTATAACCCCTGAAAAGAAAAAAAAGCCGTTCAGCTATACCTTTCAGGGTCACCCTTCAGTCAAAGACGCCATTGAGGCCATCGGTGTACCTCATACGGAAGTGGATCTTATCGTCATAAACGGTGAATCTATGGGGTTTGATTATCAATTGCAACACGGTGACAGAGTTGCCGTCTATCCGGTTTTTGAATCGCTCGATATTTCACCTCTGGTCAAATTACGGGAAAAACCGCTTCGTCAATCGCGTTTTATCGTTGATGTTCATCTCGGAAAACTGGCCAGACTGCTGCGCCTGCTCGGTTTTGACACGCTCTATCGCAACGATTATGAGGATCGCGAAATCGTTGATATTTCACAAAAAGACAACCGAATTGTGTTAACCCGAGACCAGGGGCTCCTGAAACACAAAACCATCACTCATGGTTACTGGTTGCGATCGCAAACTCCGATAAAACAGTTGCAAGAAGTTTGTTTGCGCTATGATCTCTTTTCACAACTTTCTCCCTTTCAGCGTTGTATTCGCTGTAACGGTATCCTGGAACCGGTGGACAAGGCGGAAATCCATGATCAGTTACCTGAAAAGGTCGCCAATACCTATACCCGTTTTTCCCGCTGTCAATCGTGTCATAATATTTACTGGGCCGGTTCCCATTATGAACGTTTGCATAAAATCGTAAAGCACATACAAAACATCGGAGAAAAAAATCATGTTTAAAAAATCCATTTTTGTTTTGTTTATTTTTCTTTTAACGGCCACCCTGTTCTTATCGGGCTGTGGACGAAAAAAAGATGTCAGCCGCCTCGACTATATCAGTCCTGTGCCACAGCAAATCGAAATCAGGGGTGAAAAAGTTCTGACACCCGATCAAATCGGATTTCAGCTGCCGGCAACGGCTCATCACTTGTACGCGACCGTGCGAAAGGTGATGTATCCCATCGGAGAAAATCGGGCACCGTTTACGATTCGCTTTATACGCCTTGAAGAAGAATCCGGAGTCCTCTCTAAAGTTAAAAACGAATTGCTCAATCTTGCCAATGCGGATCAGGCATACGCCATTGAACCTGTCGAAGAGGAGGGAAGTGTCAAGGGACTTGACGTCTACGCCCTGACACCGCTGGGACTCTTGTATGCCGCCCACAGCCTCGATCAGCTCATCATAAACGCGGAAGGAGAGGGATCAAAGCTAAATGTTCCTCTGGTTTCCGTATTGGACTGGCCCGATATTGCCAGGCGCGGACAATGGGGCTGGAACTTTCTCGATGATCTCGACTGGATGGCGGCACGCAAGATGAACGTCATCCAGATGCACTCCAATCTCGGATTTGCGCCTGACGGGACGCCGACCGCATCCTTTGACCCGGTTATGCTCGACGCCTGTAGCCGGCGCGGTATTAAAGTTGTGCCCGTGGTTCGTCATCTGGAACAGCTTGGAAAAACCGGTTTGTTCGACTATCATCCCGATGTCGCTGCCAAACCGGAACCGGGTAAACCCCTGCCCCCCGATTACCGGCCACCTGTCTGCTATTCCAATCCCAAGGTACCAATACTTCTGGCCGGATGGATGAAAGAGCTCGTCTCTGATCCTGAAATCGACGAGGTCAATGTCTGGTTCTCGGAATTACCGGCTAAATGCTGGTGCCCGGAATGCAAGGACAAACATCCCTTTTTACTGGAAACAAAAGCGGTCAACAAAGCATTTGAGCTGGTTCGTCAGGACGTTCCGGATTTTCAGATGCAAATACTCCTGACCCAGGCCTCCTATCCGCATAATGAAATGATTCTGGAAGCGCTGGATCCTGAGGTACGGGTGGTTTTTTATCACGGGCAGCTGACCTATGACAGCTCCCACAAACCGATGATCGATTCTCTGTTGACACAGTTTTCCGAGGATGGCGGCCGGCTCGGGGTTTATCCTCAACTGACCAACAGCTGGCGAACCGTTTTTCCTTTCACCGGGCCGCATTTTATCAATGCCCGCATGAAAGAATTTCATACCAAAGGGGTTGACTGTTTTTGCGGCTATGTCATTCCGCAAAATCCTTACTATCATTTCAATGTCGTCGCTGCTGCAGAGTGGGGCTGGAACGTCAATGGACGCCTGCCCTATGAATTCGGCTTTGCCTATGCGGTACAAAATGATATCGAGCCGCCGCATGAATATGGCACCTGGGCCGATGTGATCGGTGAGGTCGGCTGGAAGCTCGCCGGCAGCCGCTCGGTAGAGGGACTGGTTTTCAATGCCGGTAACACCATCTTTATCGATGGCGTTATACATTCCGGAAATGTTCTCGATTCCCTGCAGCTCATCGGCTTTGGTGAACGCCTTTATGAAGAGTTTCCTACCCGCGAGGCGTTTCGCCACAGCATGGAAAACGCCGACAAAGCCCTTTCCATGGCGGAGCAGATGGGAAATCTCGAAATGATACGCGAATCCGCTTCTGTTTTTCATACGCTGCAGATTTTAAATTCACTGTTAACCTATAAAATTGCGATGACGGTTCCGGATTGCACACTTTGCATTACCGCTTTGAATCAAATGGACCTGGCGGTAGAATATACCACCCGCGCCATCCATAAATGGGGCATGCTAAAACACCCGGTTTCCCGTGAAGAGATGCATTACCGTTTTCGCGATACTGTGGATTTTGGCGCTCATTTGGCTGAAATGTGCCGGGAACGGGCAGCCCGTTTTAACATTAAAGATCCCTATCCGGAATACCGCTCCAGTCAAATCGGTGAATGGACGAGTGCTGATTTTAAAAATCGTTCTTCGCTTTCAGTCTGGTGCGATGCGAGTGATTATATTTCGCAAAGCGGTAACTATGATGTGGTTGTTCGCTTTCAAGAGGGTAAATCCGGTGTCGATATCGATGCGGTTTCTCTTTACAGCGGATCAAAAGACAATTCCGCGATTGTCGACCGCGACGAAATGGACGGCAAGCTGAGTCGTTTCGGCCGTTACGTCGATTACTGGATCAAAGTTCCCAAGGTTATTATGGAGCAAGCCGCAAAACCCTTTTATATCAAGGTTGATATCACCGGCCCCTCTATGGAGTTGCCCGCATCACGGCGCTCAACCAGTGGTAAAATCTATATACGCAAATCATGGCGTGAATAAATCCGCTTTTCATTTTGTTTACTATGCGTAAACACCAGTCACATGGAGGTGAAGCTGATAAATACAGGGAAAGGTAGAGATTGAGATGAAACGGACCAGACTGTTTACGCTGTTGATGGTAGGTTTGATTTTTTTTGAAAATCCGGTTGCGGCGGGCGATTTTGAATATCCGGTACGAACGATCGAAAACATGTTTTATACGGACTCTTTGCGGATTTTGCAACCACAACCGATACGGTACAATGCGGACGATGCCCGCAGGGCGCTGTTGGTCGACAGCTCTGACTTTATGCTCAAAGCAAAAATCAAACCGGCCGCGGAGGGTGGCAAGGCATACAACAATGAGCCGCGTCTTGAGCTGGCGGCTTATATTCTGCAAAAGATGTTTCTCGACAGCAGTGAATATGTCGTGCCGCCGACTGCGATCCGGGCGTTTACGCCGCAGCAGTTTAACGGCGTCAATCCAGAGGTGCAGCAGACTTTTACAGGGTCACCGCTGATTTTTTGCACCCTGCAATACTGGCTGCCGGCGATCAGCGATAAAAATGTTTATAATGAAAAGCGGTTACGCAGGGATTCGCTCTATGCATACCACTGGGGCAATCTCAATGCGTTTACCTATATTATTCATCACAACGACGGTAATATCGGCAACGTCGTTGTTTCGACCGACTCGCTTTCGCCGCACGTTTACGCGGTTGACAATGGCATCAGTTTTGACGCTCCGGAAAGCAGAAGGGGTTCCGGATGGCGTGATTTGCGGCTACAACACCTGCCGCGCAAAACGTTTGAACGGCTGCAAGAGATCACACTGCAGGATCTTGAAGATCAGCTGGCGGTCTGTGCCCAATTTGATCTTGGCAGCGGTGATGGCAGGCCGGTTTCTCCGACTCCTGTCATTGATCCCTATCGCGGCGTCAGAGTGGAGGGAGATACGGTACAATTCGGCTTGACCAAAAACGAGATTCGCCATTTGCACGAGCGCATTCGCTATCTGATCCGGCTGGTTGAAGATGGCGAAATCGGCTTGTTTTGAACATCACTCGTTTGCCGGGAAAAACTCGATTTCGATTTTAAATTCCGTCGACAATCCCGTATCCGGTTTGACCAAAAGATTCTCAACCGTATACGGGATGCGTATCCATTTTTTCCCCGACAACTCATTCGAGCTCGGCCGGATCGATAGCATCGTGGTTCGATTGGCGGCGAGCTCGATCTCCAGCGGACAGCCGAGTTCTTCGATCTTGTGCTCCAGAACCAGCTTGAAGGGAATGTCGGTATTATTTCTGATCGGGATAAAGGCCCTGTTCCTGCCGACGATCTTCAGGTCTTTGCAACTGATATCGATCGAGTTTTTAAAAAGCGGCTCGAGCAATGCTTTGGTGCCGACGAGCTTGTCCTCGTAATAAGCGACACTTCGTCTTTGCTGCAATGCTTCCAAAATACCAGATTGTGTCCGTTCTGCTGCGAACACCAGGGTCATGGGTCGGTGCTCTCCGTTGTGAATATCATAATCCATGCCTGTCGGCGCATGAACATCGGATGAGGCGATCATGGCGAGCTCTTTATCGATGCACCACTGGTGCGCTTCCGGATAGTATGTAGCCGTATTGACCACCTCGATGCCGTTGATCAGACCGAGCTCGTAGAGCTGCTGGTGTTCCGGAAACCACTCGGCGATGCGTTGCGGATGGGGAAAGGTGGGGTGATTGAAAAAGATAAACCCGCCCTGATCCTTTGCGGCCTGCAGGGCTTTTTTCCAGCTCTTCACATCGAGCGGATTGACATCAACGATAAAAATAGCATTCAAGTGACCCGGTGGCATGTCTCGGGTAATCTCGGTGCCTTTGATGAGAATCAGTCCCAAATCGCGGGCCCGCCCTATGGCCAGTTCGTAGGAACGGTTGTGATTGACCTTGACATCCTCCTTGTGCGGCAGATACTCGATGTGATCGGTAATGGAGATGGCGTCCAATCCCTCGCGCCAGGCTTCATCGACCCGCACCGGCGGCCACACCAGACCGTCTGAAAAAACGGTATGCATGTGAAAATCGCATTTCAACGTCATATAGCCGTTGAGCTCCGGCAGGTTCAGATGCATCCTGGCATCGATCTGTGCCTGCGAGGCGGGAATACAGAACAATATTAAGAGCAAAAATAGTTGAATTTTTATTTTCATGATCCAGTCCCTCTATAAATTCATTTCAAAAATAGTGTACAAATAATTCTTTTAAAAGAAAAATGAAATATTCTTTAAGAGCAGTGTAAACCGTAAAATTTGTCAAAATCCGCGTAAATCCGAAATCGGGCTGCAGTAAAAGTATTTATCCCGATACTTTCGAGTTATCGGTAATGTAAAACCGCAATGAACGCAAAGAGAGCTTTTATTTTATAGAGGGCTGCAATTTGAATACGGGTAGTACTTTTTGTTTTCTCAATGATTTGAAACCGCAGAGGATGCCGAGTGACGCAGAGAAAAGATTGGAAAAAAGGACAGATTTGATTTTAATGGTTAAGGGTTTTTTTCGATCTTTAATAGATTGGTAAATATTTGGTAGAGCGCAGAGGCAGGAGCCACCTGCGCTGCATGGTAATTTATATCTCTTGGTGATCAAAAGAAATCCCCAATAAGACGCGTTTTAGTAGACCAGGCAGCGCCCCGGTCTATCTGGCATAATCAATCCAGGCCTTGAAAGAGCGATAACATGATCCATAGAAACGGGAGTTGAATGATTTCAACGAAAAAACGCAGAGGTATCGCAGAGATAAAAGCGAGATACGAATAAATGAAAGAAATGTTATATCATGTAACATGATTTAACTTGACAGCTATTCATTTTTATTTTACATTGTAATTGTAAGGAGTTCAACTCTCCAGTTGTATAAAATAAAGGGGATAAAAAATGAAAAATGCTTTCGTCTTTCGTCTTTCGTCTTTCGTCTTTCGTCTTTCGTCTTTCCGCTTTTTGCTTTCCATTCTGATTTTTTTGTTCATGACTGATCTTTGCGTTGGTCAAATTCGATTACCTTGTTGTGATAATGGAATGATACCTCAGGGCGGTGAATGCTCGGATATGATGCATGTTAAAGATTATCCCAATAACTGTGATCTTGAAGTAAATATAACATTCAAACAATGTATTATCAGGCATCGCGATACATCACGTTTTTGTTTTCCCGTTACGACAAGTCCAGACAGATGTCAAGAATCAGATGGAAGTTATTTTTATCGTATTGATCCTGCCATTAGTTGTAACCCATCTTCCCTTACTTTTTCTACTTTTGGTCAAGATTCAAAAGAATCTACATTGATCAACAATGTATACAATTGGGATTCTTCTTTATCCTGGACGTCCAGTTCAACCAAATCCTGGCTAAGTGTATCACCCAGCTCTGGCACGTTGAATAGCTCCACAGACTTGACTGTTACTGTTAATCCAACCAATCTGGGGGCGGGTGAATATGAAGGAAGACTTTATTTTACTTCTGATGATATTTCGCCTGACAATCGCCAGGGCAATATAAGAGTAGAATTAACCGTCAGAGGCGTAAAAATTTCCGGTCCGACCCTGCGGACCTCCGGTCAGTCGGGTACATGGACAGCAGAAATTACTGAAATGACATCTCCTTATTCTTATACCTGGTGGAAAATGTATCCATGTTACCAGCCGTTATCGGGAGAACAAACCCGATCTGCTCCCTGCAATACCTGGATTCAACTGGGGAGTACCGGTTCCTCGGTAACGCTTTCCGAGACAGAGTCGTTTAAGCTCAAGGTTAAAGTAGTCGATAATGATAACAATATAGTGTATGATGAACATTCCATTACTGTTGAACCAGCACGGAAATTGAACAAAAGCCTTGCTGAAACAGATGCTACAGGCGGTTTTTCGGTTCGTAATTTCACAAATCCGTTTAATCCGAGCACGGTGATAGAATTTAGGCTTCCGGAAGCCGATTTTGTTCATGTTGATATTTACAATATGCATGGTCAGCTGGTAAAAAATATGGTTGCCGCTCAATATAATAAAGGCGTTCACAGAGTGGTTTGGGATGCGACGGATAACCGCGGTAACCGGGTTCCTGCGGGTACATATTTTTGTCTTTTGACTGCAAATCAGGGAATTAAGACATTGAAAATGACATTATTGAAATGATTAAAAAACTCATATAAAGTTTGATATGAGATAATGACCTATTTGTTTTAGATATTATTTGATCATTTTACAGGGTGATTACAATGTTAAACCGCTTTTTGATTTGTTTGTTCTGTTTATTGCTTTTCAACAACCTCAGCAGTCAATGGATTCGCTTGACCGACAATACTGCTCGTGATGGTATAGTCAACTACTCTATAGACGCTATTTCTGATGGTATGGTGGCATATTCCACAACGATCAGTAAAGATGAGTATACCAGCTGGATCATGTACTCAGACGATTTTGGTTCAACCTGGCAACAACATCAAATCAATACCCAATATCGTCAAGGCGCTGTGGATGTGTCGATAGGCGATTCTCTACATATTTGCTATGGAACAGATAACGGCAAGATTTTTGTCACAGAGGATGGCGGTGAGTCCTGGCAGCTGCGTTTTTATGATGTCTTGAAAACCGAATATGTCAACTATATCGAAATGTTTAATGGCCGGCAGGGGGTGGCTATGGGCGATCACAGTTGCGGGGAAGTGGCCCAGATTTTAAGAACCGAGGATGGCGGCAGGAGCTGGGTTTCGGTAAACGACAGTGCCTTTGGCGGGATTTCCAGTGATCAATGGCACCGCATTGATTTTGCCACACCTAAAGTTGGCTATTTTTTCCCATCTGCTTTCACAGCAGGATTTACCATAGATCAAGGTTTGTACAAAACCATTGATGCTGGTGAAACCTGGTTTCCTATTCGTGATCATTACCATCACAAGACTATGAAATTTTATGATGAAAATATCGGCCTGATATTCATTTATAAAACCTATGATCTTTACGGTATCAATCGCACATTTGATGGCGGTAATAGCTGGGAATTTTTTCCATTGAATATTATAGGTACGGCTTTTTCTTTTTTGCCGGAGAATCCGGCGATTGTTTGGATGATGACTTTTAATGCGGTTTATTGCAGTCGAGACACCGGCCGTACCTGGGTGAAACAAATCGATCTCGAACAAACGTATAACGAGACGGGTTATGATATGGTCATGACCGAAGGCGGCCGGGGATGGGTTTTAACAAACTATAATCTCTATTATACCGATAACGGCGGTGGTTTGACCAGAGTAGAGTCGGCTGTTCAAGAGATACCGCAAACCTTTTTAGTAAACCGCAATTATCCCAATCCCTTTAATAGTGAAACCGTGCTATCGTTTTCCCTGCAGCAGGCCTCTGCAGTCGAGCTTTCGGTCATCTCTTTGCGCGGCGAGGTGGTCAAAACGCTGCTGTCCAGGCGCTGCAGCGCCGGCAGCCACAGGGTGATCTGGAACGGCTGCGACGATCGCAGCTTGCCGGTGGCCGCGGGCACCTATCTGGCGCGTCTGCGCTGCGGAGAACGGGCGGTGTGCCAAAAGATGGTGCTGTTGCGCTAGGCTTTCAGATGGTTACGATCTCGTAGCAGCGTTCTCAGTCTGTGTGAAAACGGCGTCTTTTTTAACAATTCCGGTTTAGTTGATTATGGATAAAGTGCCAAGATCGCAAAAGCACAGATTTACTTGTATACCGAATAATGATCAATCTGTCAGATAATCATTTTACAAGGTGCTTACGATGTTAAACCGTCTGTTAATCTGTTTATTTTGTCTGTTGTTTTTCAACAACCTCACCGCTCAATGGATTCGTTTGACCGACAACAGCCCTCCTGATGTAATAGGCAGTATGAGTATAGATGCTACCTCAGATGGAACCGTGGCATATGTTGTTACTGAAAAGGATATTCAGGATAGTGTTTTTTCCCTGATCAAAATCTCACATGATTTTGGTTCAACCTGGAAACAACACCAAACCAACTCTAAATATAGATTTCAAAGTGCTATGGATATATCCATATGCGATTCTTTACACATCTGTTATGGAACGGATAACGGTAAGATATTCACGAGTGAGGACGGCGGCGAAACCTGGCAGTTGCGTTTTTATGATGTGTTCAAAACAGATTTTATCAACTATGTCGAGATGTTCAACGGTCGGCAGGGGGTGGCCATGGGCGATCACAGCTGCGGCGAGGTAGCCCAGATTTTGAAAACCGAAGACGGCGGCAGGCGCTGGGTGTCTATGAACGATAGCGCCTTTGGCGGTTCATCCGGTG
>WJMF01000220.1 GCA_014728085.1 Candidatus Zhuqueibacterota bacterium | reverse complement strand
CGCCCAACCGATGCCAATGCCCTGGAAGATATCTCTCTCTTCTTAACTCATGATCCAAAGCAACCCCTGATCTATATACCCGGTGTCGGCTCCAACATTACCAAGCGGCACGAACGCGTGCCTCTGAAGGTCAGGCGTTTTGCCGGTCAGTTTATCAAGCACGCGGATAAAGACCGGGTCGATGCCATGAACCTGGTGTTGCATGTCGATGCTTTTAGTTCCGCTGACCCTGCCGGCGATTCGGACTATATTGTGGTAAGTGGAAGCGATGATCCCGAGTTTACCTTCAGCGACGAGTTTTTGACACATTTACAATACTGGGATGAGATGCTCACCGGGACCATTGACCCCCTGGTTGAAGCGGGATATCTGCAGTGGTCCTCTCATGAAGAGATTGCCGAAGCGTTTATTCAATGGGAATCCGGGCGACAGGTTTCTGAGGACAGCCTGTTGACCTTTGTTGCTTCGACAGCGGCCGGGACGAAAGGTATTGCTGTTGACATTCGTGTACCCCAACGAGGGCGTTTTTCCGGCGCAGCGCCGGTGGTTATCTATGTGCCGGGAGGATTCAATGGCCGGGGAATACCTTTTGCCGGTCCCGGTTTGAAAGAACAGGGATTCATCGAAATCTCTTTCAATTTTCCCGGCAGTGGATTTCCGGGGGCGCGAAGCGGCGGCTTGTACGATATGCGCGGCCCGCGTTCGATCGAGGCGATGAGGGATGTGGTTCGCTTTGCACTGGGAGAAACCGGTGACATCAATGGTAATACCCTTTCCGATCTCTGCGGATCGATTCAGCCGCAACTGAACAATGTCGGCCTTTGCGGTTTTTCCAATGGCGGCAATGCTGCATTGGCGGTAGCAGGTCGCTATGCAGCAGAGCTTTCTGATCTGGCCTGGATCGTTAACTGGGAATCACCGATAGGTGACGGTATGCCCACGGCAGAGGCGGGTGACAAGGGACACGAAAGCAAGGCCAATCCCTATATCAATCCGGCTTATGACCCGAATAGCGGTGAATGGGATTTGAACGGCTTGCAATATGATGCGGCTGTCGATGTCAACAAACATCACACCTCTGCGGTACAGGAGCCGCTCATCGGCGGGTTTTATTTCGATATAAATAGTAACGGCCTCGTTGACAGTGGCGTGGATTTTGTTCTTTCTCCCATCAGCATGGAACGGAACGGTGATATTCGGGTTTATTATTCAGAGCGCGTCACCTGTTATGCGGAAACCAATGGTCTGTTGCCGGCCGGGGCGCCGGCCCACCTGACCGGGGTGGAGGCTTGTGAACAATTCTGGCGGCTGCGAAACGGGGAAAACTGGCTCGATGAGATCGGAACTCATTTATCCCATTTAAAATTTATTGTTGTCGCTTCCGATTCCGACCATGTACAAACCGCTCCTGATCATCCCCATATTATGATTCAGCACAATGGCCTGGTGAACAACGGCATTGCTTTTTCAAGAGTCAATGCAGATCTTGACTATATCGCCGATATTCTGGGTGCGACGCCGGCAAATGGTGTCGACAATCCCGCCAACCAGCTTTACGACCACCAGACGATACGCGATGCTGTACAGCCGGCCGGGATTGCCGGACTCGATTTAAGAACGGCTGTGGCCGCTGCCTGCTGTGAGCTGGCCGACCGGACACACTACAATATCCTCTCACCACAACTGGATGGCGTCATTACCGAGCTTACGCAAGTCAAATCAAAGCCGTCTTTTCCTGAAACGTTTACCTTGCAGTGCTATCCCAATCCCTTCAATCCGGAGACAGTGATTTCATGGTCTGTTGGAAAGTCCGGACCGGTACAGATCGCAATTTACAATCAGCTCGGACAAAGACTATGTACCCTGGTTGATAATGAAAATGTTCAGCCCGGAACCTATACGGTCAGATGGAACGGCAGGAATGCATTCGGACAAGCGGTTGCTGCCGGCGTCTATTTTTACCAGCTCCAAAGTGATGATTTTGTCATGAGCAAAAAAGCAATATTGCTGCGGTAACATAACGCTGTGAGCCGGCGCGGTGCACACCTGCAGAGGGTGCAAAGAGAAGACAACCTCTCGCAAAGCCACCAAGCCGCAAAGGGTTTGTACGTTGTTTTTAAAACGGCTTTCAGAGGTTTCGGTAAGACCAACACAGGTTATGTTTCCGTTCACATTAATGTCACCATTGATTGTTTCTATGAAATCACGATTTAACATCTGCTTTCCTACTAAAATCCATTCCTCTTTTTATCAGTCATTCGGGCTTGTCGGGCGCATTTGTTTATGATTGTCCGGAAAAGGATGTATACCTGACCGGCACGGTAAACCAGAGTCATGATCCTAAAATTGCCTTGATTTTTTCTTGCTATTTTGGGGATTTATTTTTAAGCTATTAATGTAATTTCTTCTCAGTATAAGGCAATTGGGGAGCTTTACTATTATCTTCTTCTCCTGCACGGATTATATTGCTAATCTCTGAGGGGTTTTTAAAACCATACCATACCATCCCATTCTTTTCCACACAGCTGATTCTCCAATTCTGATCCTGACCTTTGCTGTTTATATGTAGCCGTATTTAATACAAGGGGTGTGATCATGAATGCGAGATTTATTGCTTTTTTTTGCACTGGTTTGGTGATTATTCTGTTTTCAGCCGCGCCGGCTCAATTGATGGATTCACCCTGGCCTGCCTATCAGCATGATTTCTGTTGTAGCGGTGCAAGCCCGTTTGATGGACCGGATAAAGCGGAAATAGTTTGGGAATTTGTGAGTGAAAATGATTGTCCGCTCTTTGTCAGTCCGATTATTGGGGATGAGGGTTGTATCTATTTTATTGAACGATTCAGATCGCAATGGGGGACGGAATCAGAGTCCTATCAGTACAAGCTACATGCCCTCGAATCGACTGGTAATCATAAATGGTCCTTAACCCTGAATACAAGTAGATCTACATGGTACTCTAAAGAAATCCTATGCATGGATGTTCAGGGTACCCTCTATTGTTGTTGTGCAGGTATGCTATTTGCTGTGGATAAAAACGGACATTTAAAATGGGTTTATGACGATGATCTCATTTCAACAGCGCCGGTGATCGGTCATGATGGTGATATCTATTTTGGACGATCCAGCTCGTATTATATTCCCGATAACGGTATAGTGGTTCTCGATCAAAATGACGGCACAGAGAAGAACAGATTTTTTAACTGGCGTGGTGTGGATGGTCTGCTACAGGATACGGACGGTATCTTTTATGCATTTGCAGAATGGTCACCGAGCCATGAAGATTCACTATACGCCATCGATCCGGAGCAGCAATCCGTTCTCTGGCAGTGCGATAAAGTTAATTTCCCCACATATAGTTATTCCTGTGCGCCTGATTATGCGATCTATTATACCAATTCTTGGGATAAGGAAATATACGCCTGTCATCGCGACGGTCTGTTGTGGACCTATTCCGCGTCATCATTTGCCGCCGATGCAGTCATTAAAGATGGTGCTGCAATTCTCGCCGGGGCGGATGGATTATTATATCTGTGGACGAACTATGGACTCGTTATTTTGAACAATGATGGCCATTTTCAAACTAGTATACCAGTTAATCTTGATATCACTCCGATCACAGATGTATCCGGCTGTGTATATGGTGGCTACCGTGATTGGCCCGATTCTTATTTATGTGCCTGGACAAGCAAGGCTGAGGAAAAATGGAGGCTTGATTTGGGAATGCCCGCTTATGAAGGATCGCTGGCCATGGGGCGTGACGGCATTCTTTATTGTGCGATTGCCGATTGTGACAGCGTCGCAAAACTGCTGGCTATCAGCGGGCCCCCGGTACAGCCGAATGCGCCGGCTTTATTCGCCATGCCGCAAACGATAGAGTTTGGAACCGTACTTGACGGTTCTTCAAAAGATCAGAGTATCCGCATAAAAAACACCGGTTCGGCAGTTTTGATTATTTCGAATGTAGAGATGGCAGGGCCTCATGCTGCCGATTTTTCGATTCAATCGGGAGGCGGGGCCCAAACGCTGGCTCCTGGTTCTAGTCACCAGCTCATCCTCCGTTTCACCCCGGGAAGTGAGTGCACTGAAAAAGCTGTTCTTCAGATTACCAGCAATGCATCGTCCACTCCGGACACCATTTCACTCTCAGGCGTAACAGCCTATCCTTTGGCGCATTCGCCATGGCCGCAGTTTCAACGCGATGCCATGCACAGCGGCCGTATCGGCCTGCCCGGCCCGGGTCAGGATAATGAATTGTGGCATTTTCAGACCGGTGGAAGGGTGACGGCCCAGCCGGTTATCGGACAGCAGGATAATATTTATATCGGCTCTTGGGATGGAACCTTTTATGCCCTGGAAAGCGATGGTCGGTTGAAATGGTCCTTTTCCGCTGAAGGACCGATTGAGGGTGCGGCTGCAGTCGCAGCGGATGGAACGCTGTTTTTTGGCTCTGATGATGGTAAGGTTTATGCTATCGATAAACACGGCAACGAGCGATGGTCTGTAGCTACCGACGGGCAAGTGGTATCGTCACCAACGATTGCGGAAAATGGATTGATCTACATCGGATCACAGGATCACTGTTTCTACGCCCTGGCCCAGGACGGAACCATCGTCTGGAAAAATGAATTGGATGGAGAGATTATTTCATCACCCGCCTGTGATCGGGATGGGAATGTCTATATTGCCACTTTTTCCGGTACGGTATATGCCTTTTCACCGGAAGGACGTACCTTATATCAATATAGCACTCGAGCTAGTATTCATTCCTCTCCTGCGGTTACAGCCGACGGCATGCTTTATATCGGTTCCTTTTATGACGGGTTGTTTTCCCTCAACCCGGATGGATCGTTAAACTGGTCGAATGCTACCCATTATATCACAGGTGTTCCTGTTGTCGGGGATGATGGCAGCATCTATTTTGGTAGCGGAAATCACGGCTTTTATGCCCTTTCTACATCCGGTAAAAGAAAATGTCTTTATGTAGCCGGCGCTCAAATTCATTCTTCTCCGGTAATCGATGGACAAGGTAACATTTTTTTTGGTGCGGATGACGGATTATACGCTATTGATGCCAACGGCATTGAAAAGTGGAAAAAAAGGTTTGCAAACGGCGTATTCAGCTCGCCGGCACTTGGTACCCGGGGACGGCTCTTCGTTGGCGCCAATGATGGCAATATTTATTGTTTTCAGCACCAAAGCCGCCAATGGAGCGGTGCCATTCCTATTACTGAAGATACCGTTATTCCCAATGGACAAACGGTGATTATTGAACCGGGCGCTGTCATTCAGGTTCGTTCCAGGGGTGGTATGGCAAGCATGGAAACCAGGTTACAGGTCGAGGGAACGATCAAGGCCATAGGGACTGAAGAAAATCCCATTACCTTTCAGTCTATGCAGCCGGATAGCGGTCGAAGCAGGTGGTACGGCGTTGAGTTGTCCGCAAGCAGTCAAAACAATGAATTCCGCAATTGCCGCTTTCGCAATGCCTATATCGCTGTTCACGGAAACGGCAACTGGGCCAATCGGCAAAGCGACTATATAACCGATTGCGACTTTCAATACTGTGGTACCGCGATAGGACTGACACGCCGTTGCCATACAAATATTAGCGACAATGCGATACGCGATTGTGATTTTGGAATCGATGTGAATACCTCCCGATCCGCCATCAACGGTAACTGGATTTCCGCAATATCCTACGATGCAGTTCGGGCTCAATACAGCACAGTGGAAATCCATCGAAATTGTTTGCTCGACTATGACCGGAACGGCATTTTTCTGCTCGGCGCTGACGCCCAAATCGTCAATAATGTCATCTCAACCCGGCATGGAAAGGGTAATGGGTATGCGATTTACGAGTATACCGATCCGGATATACAACGCTGGGGAATTTCCGATATAGGGGTTGTCAACAATGTGCTCATTTCCTTTTACAGAGCGCCGATATTTTCCGAGGACAATTCACTGGGAAAACTGTTGGTTTTTTATAATCTTTGTTACGGAGACAGAGGTATTGCCGGCATAAATCTCGACACCACAGCATACAACATTATCGATCAGGATCCGTTGTTTCTGAACCGCGAAGCAACCGATAAACGCGGCTTTTTACTGCAAAGCGGTTCTCCCTGTATCGATAAAGGCGACCCTGCTCTTAAAGATACTGACGGCTCATTTTCAGATATTGGTCTCTTTGGTGGTCCTTCGTTGTTGCCGCCTGTTATTGCAAAAAAGTCCGGTCTTTCCCTGCATAAACAATCGCCGGTTTCAAGGCGCAATATGGATTCCAATTCTTCCGATCTATTAATGTGGCCGCATAATGATGTTGGCGCTTATAATATTTATTGGGCGGCAACATCGAATGAGAATTTTGTTCGACTTAATTTACAGCCGGTGATGTGCAATGAATATTATATCGGTAATCAATCCGATGGTTTTTACATGCTTCGTTCGACGCGGAATGACGCGGAAAGTTATAACAGCCGCGCCATTTATCAACGGCCGGATGCAGAACCTGTATGGGTGGAAGAATTTGACGATGAACAGTTGGATAAAAACCAGTGGGACGTTGCAGGCGCTTTTGGTTCTGTTGTTAACGAGGATAAAGCTGCTCTTCAGCTCCAGCTGAATGAAGGTACATCGGCTGAACTCAAAGGGTTGTTCGAGCTTGAAGGGGATTTTGATGTTGTCATGCGTTATTCCATGCTGCTTCATGAGAAAAGCGGCAGTGGGCTGCAACTCATTCTTGAAAACGAGGATGTGAAATACTGCATTGGACGGGTCTACTACCTCGACCGCACCACTGTTGACGGCAAAATCGGCCATATGTTCAGCTGTGATTTTGGACCAGAGGAGCCGGATGGATACAGCTTTTCGGCCTCCGCACAGGATACGCTGGGGGGATTGCGCATCGTACGCACAGGCAGTGACATTTTTTTCTATTTTCAGCAGAACAATACATGGAACCTTTTGCAATCGCGATCATTGACATCCAAAAATCTGGGGGTTAGATTTCGACTCTTTACCGGCCAGACTTGTCCAGGGCTGCAGGCTCGTATCGAACGCTTTATCGTTTATAACGGCAATATGTTCAGCCAGATTCGGCCCGCACGCTGTTACCATGTCCCCGGTGATTTTGTTACACTGGAATCAGCAGTCGAGGCGGCGAATTCTAGTGACACGATTCGGGTGGCGGCCGGGACCCATTCCCTGACATCGGGTATTGTAAACAAAACGCTCAACAACCTGCATCTCATCGGCATCTGGCGGCCCGGCGGTTTAGATACAACCCTGCTCGATGCGTCCGCAAATCCGGGCATGTTTGACGCCCTGCGGTTTGAAGGTGTCTCGGATTGCGAAATCAGCGGCTTTGTCATTCAACGGGCAAAAAACGGCATTGTGATGCACAACTGTGCCAACTTTGAGATCAGCAACTGCTACATCCGTGATTGCGACGAAGCGACTTCTTTCCACGGTGATGGTATTATCGTCGGCGGCGGATCACAGCACGGTGCTGTGCATCACTGTATTTTAGATCGCAATGAGTTTCACGCTATTGAATTGCATCGCGCTCATCATATCAATATTTATAACAATACCATCACCCGCACGCTTAAATACGTTGGAATTATATTCGGCGAAACCTGCAGCTATATCGACATATGCAGCAATATTATCGCCTTTGGTCAACAAGAGGGAATTGAAGTAACCGGAGAGCCGCAATATTATTCTCTGGATTATAATTGTTACTGGAACAATGCAAAGGGGTCCGTCGCCGGCGCCAAGCCGGGCCGGCATGCTCTGTTTAATGATCCCTGTTTCATCGATTTGCCGAATAACAACTTAAATTTGCAAAGGCAATCCCCTTGCTGGGGCCGCGGTCAGTACGGCAGAACCATCGGTGCGGTGTCGGCCTTTTATACAAAGGTTCATAACGAGGAGAAAAAACCGCTTGTCTTTAATATGATGCCCAATTACCCGAATCCGTTCAATGCCTTCACCCGTATCTCTTTTCAGTTGCCACATCATCAACATGTTAGACTCGATATTTTTAACATTCTGGGGCAGCGAGTGGAGACTATTCTTGATAAGCCATGTTCAGCAGGGGAATATACCATGTTGTGGAATGGACGCACCAATAGTGGTTTGATTGCCGCCTCTGGTGTCTATATCTGTGTCATCGTTACGCCGGCTTGGGTGGATAGGCAAAAGATGCTCTTGCTGCGTTAAAGTGGGTTTTTTCAAGTAGGGGTGTTTCGTCAAAATCGCGGACAATACTATATTATGAATAATACCCATTGATTTGACGGAAAATTGAAATTGATTTTTATTGAGAAGATTGCTACACGTTGCCGGAATTCGTTTGTTGCATTTTAGATTCAATTGTCTGTTGAACAGCTCGTCACTAATTCCTGTTTTCTCGACTCTACGCGCAGCTTGATAACCTTTTTAAAAAATTCTTTTTTTTGGTTCACAAATTTTCTATTTTTCATGGGCGAATTGCTATTTCGATTTTTTGGACAAGATATCCAAATTCTAAATCGTATTACTTTGCATAAATATTTTTACATCACAACTCTTGATTAGGAGACATTGGATCGTGGATATGCATGAAAGACTGAATCTGATTGGCGCCGTCATTGCGGTTTCAATTTACTTTTCTTCCATTTTCATTTTCAGTGCCAGAATTCTGGGAAAACCTCACTATGGTCACCGGATTGGCTATTTTTTATTCCTTTTGGCCATTCCGCTGCTCTATTTACTCGTCAAAGCACTGCAACTTCAGCGACCGGCTATCTATTACATCCAGATCGGTCTGATGCTATCGTGGCTGTTTGCCGAGCTGTTGCTCGATTATATTTTCAAAATCGATTTTCGCCGCAGCGGCTGGATGGTGATCTGCTATGTGACCCTCTTTTTTGCCGCTACAGGTGGCATGCTCGGTGTCGCTTCGCTTGCAGGCAGGGGATGGACCATCATATCGGTTGTGCTCTTTCTTGCCATGGCAATCCTCGCTTTTATCCAGCGCAATCTCACCGGATTGTAGCAACTCGCCGGGATTTTTTTACAGTTTTGAACACCTGGAAACTGAAAAAATTCTTATCAGCAACCGCACGCCTGAAAAACGAACCATTACGTGCAGATAAACAAAAGAATTGATGAAATAAAGCGCTTACGGTTATAAAAGCGCAATGAACTGGTAATGGGGTGGTTTGCACCGTTCTTCTGCCATTTATTTTGATTCTTCAATTGAGAAAAATGTTTTGAATTTTGAATATTAATGGTTATATTGAAAATGACAATCATTATCATTTTTTTTGCAATTAAAAGATTATTTAAGAGGATGAATATATGATGGAGAGTGCAGGGTGGCAGGAACAACTGTCACGCGTCGGTGTGCGCCTGACCACTTCCCGTGAAATTGTTGCTAATATTTTGCATGACACCCAAAGGCATCTCAGTGCAGAAGATATTTTTATCAGGGCTGTACAGGTCAACCCCTCCATTGGTTTGACCACAGTTTACAGGGCTCTTGAATTGTTTACAGATATAGGGATTGTGCAAAAATTTGATTTTGGTGACGGCAAAGCGCGATACGAGCTGGCCAGTGATCACCATAATGCTGAACATCATCACCATCTTATCTGTATAAAATGTAAAAAAATTATCAATTATGATGATTTTGTTCAGGAAGAGCTGGAATTGATGAAAAAGACAGAAAAGGCATTATCAAAAAAACACCATTTTAAGATCATGCATCACATTATTCATTTTTACGGCATTTGTGAACACTGTCGATAAAATTTTTTAATTCAAATATGAAAATGGGTTTCATTTTCATTAAAGGGAAAAAACGTTATGCCAGGACATCGAAACAGAGGAAGAGGAAAGGGCAGAGGTCATGGCAAGGCAAGACACATGCACCTCAATAGAGCCGGTGGGAGATTTTCCCCTGCAACTCACTGTGACGGTAAATCCCGACAATTTTCCTCAAATTCCGTGTCACACGAATCATCTGAAGATACGAATGACCTGACCATGCTTGAAGAAAAGGCAAAACAGATCACGGATCAGCTCGCTCTTTTGAAAGGATTTGCCCCTGCCGGAACAGATACAGGAAAGGCAATACTGGCTTTTATTGACCGGAAGCTCTGTACCGGATGCGGACGGTGTATAAGCAGCTGCCAAACCGCTGCGTTGTTCCTGCTGGATGGGACAGCTGCCGTGGATATGGAAAAATGTACCGGTTGCGGTATTTGCGTTCAAGAGTGCCCCCTGGGTGCGATTGCTTTAAAATCCGAATCACGATTTCATAACGGCAACAATTAGCAATGGTTAAGCTGATGGTAAACAGGGTCAAAGAGTGTAAAAAGGTCGTTGTCTTTGGAGGTGGGTTTATAGAGATTGAATTTGCTGATGATATATGGCAAATTGATAGTTTAAACGTCACGGTGATCGAAAAACTGGATCGCATGTTGGCAAATGGCCACGCATCCGTTTGTGACGGCAGCACCGACCATGTATCCCGTTGTTCAAGCTGCTTTCGATGCCACACGGGAAATGTAAATCTGTACCATACATAAAATGAAAATAAAAACCAATTGAAAGGAAAGCATCATGCCAAGAGGAGACGGAACCGGACCTGCTGGTCAGGGAGCGGGAACCGGTAGAGGTATGGGTAGCGGACGAGGACAGGGAAGAGGTCGCAAGGGCGGCAATCGGCCGGGATCCGGCCCGAGTGGGAATTGTGTCTGCCCAAAGTGCGGCAAAAAAGTTCCTCATCAAGCCGGACATCCCTGCTATGAAATGGAATGCCCTGAATGCGGTACCCAGATGGTACGAGAATAACGCAGAAACGAAAGATAAACAATGGCACAGCATACCTTGTTGAAACGCGTGCAACACGCCTGTGCGGAAAAGCAAAGGCTGGTGGCACCCCTGATGGGATTTCCAGGCTTGAAGCTGGTGGATAGCACCATCAAACGGGCTCAACAGAACTATGGAGAACACTATAAAGTCTTGAAGGCATTGGTGGAAAAATTTAATCCCGATATCATTTTTGCTTTACTGGATCTCAGTGTCGAAACCAATGCGCTCGGACGATATACGGTTTTCCCTGAACAGGAAACGCCTCTGGAAAATATAAGGGCATTTATAGATACAGCGCGACACTATAGAACAGGGCAGCGATGACGCATTTGGATTGTTGTTTTTTGCCTATATTGATTTTTTTGAACTGAATATCACGAGGTAGTCTATGTTGACTTTTGGACCCGTTCCATCGAGAAGACTGGGAAAAAGTCTGGGTATCAATAATATTCCATACAAGTCGTGTACCTATTCGTGTGTTTATTGTCAGCTGGGACGCAGCGAAAAAATGAACGCGGAGCGCCGGCCGTTTTATGATCCACGGCAAATTTATCAAAGTGTGGCTGAAAAAATCGATTTGTCTGAACGAGCCGGAGAATCGATGGATTATCTGACTTTTGTTCCGGATGGTGAACCGACGCTGGATGTCAATCTCGAAGAGGAGATCGATTTGATTCGGGCGTTTAACGCAAAGATTGCGGTGATCACCAACAGCTCTCTTATCCATTTCGACCCTGTCAAAGCGGCGTTGTACAAATCGGACTGGGTTTCCGTTAAAGTGGATACAGTCATTCAACAGCTATGGCGTAAAATCAACCGCCCACATCGTTCATTGGACCTCGAAACCATATTAGAAAGCATCATTGATTTCCGCAGGCATTACAGGGGAACGCTGGTCACCGAAACCATGCTGGTACGGGATTTGAATGACCATGAAAATGATATTGAAAAATTACTCGATTATCTCAAGGTGGTATTGCCGGACGTCGCTTATCTCTCAATTCCAACCCGGCCACCGGCGGAAAAATGGGTGCAGGCTCCTGCTGAAGAGAGCTTGATCCGGGCACACCAGATTCTGAGCTCAAAGCTAAAAAGCGTGGAATTTCTCATCGGTTATGAAGGCAATGCCTTTGCCGTTACCGGCGATGTGAAAAAGGATCTTTTGAGTATCACGGCGGTTCATCCCATGCGTGAAGAAGCGGTTGCTGCCTTTCTGAAAAGAGCAGGATCTGACTGGAGTGTTGTCGACAAGCTTTTACAACAAAATCTGATTGTTAAAAAAGAATTTCAGGGTAAAAATTTTTATGCCAGGAAATTGTTTTTTCCCCGAAATCGGGAATCAAATAATAGATTGGAATAATGATGCAAGATGAAATCATTCGATGGGAAACCAATGGAGGTGTTGAATTTATAAAAAAAACAGGTATTCAAGCCGGTCACAGGGTTATAGATTTTGGCACTCGGGTTGGACATTACAGCATTCCCGCAGCAATTGTGGTAGGACAATCGGGATATGTTTACGCCATCGATAAGGAGAAACGAGATCTGGACGTACTCGAGGTGAAAAAGAAAAAGTTAGATCTTCATAATCTGGAAATTCGACATATTGATGGAAACCCTATACTCGATTTTATAAATAAAACTATTGATGTGGTGATGTGTTATGATGTGCTTCATCTGCTCAGAAAAGAAGATCGCATCGCGTTATATGGCGAGATATCCAGAGTATTAAAACCAAGTGGTTTCTTTTCAGTATTTCCGAAACATGTTATCGAAGACAATCCAGTTGAATATTTTACGCACATGCATCTTGAGGACGTAAAACAGGAAATTCAGAGTTTAAAATTTAAATTGGCAAATAAAATTTGCGACACGATGATTCACGACGACCGCTTTGCATATGATTGTGTCTTTGTGTATGGTAAGACTGAATATGATTGTCATCAAGTGTTCACAATGTAAACGCAAAATTTTAAAATATCGTAAAATCGGCAAAGGCAGGGTTTTGCGCTGTTATAAAGACCGAATCGTAAGATGTTATCCGAATCAAGAGCATAGAGATTTGTATTGTCCGTGCGGACAGTTGATCGGCATAGACCAGGATAAATGGTATAAAATGAAACAAAACGCATTTGAATATGCGGGGAGCATAAGCAAAAAATGAAAACAATCATTCTTTATGACAACACGGCTCAAAATGGCTTGAAATCGGGCTGGGGATTTTCCGCTCTGGTCGATGACAGGATTTTATTTGATACCGGTGAGGATAGCGGTAGTCTTTTTTATAATATGGATCGTTTGGGTATAGAACCGGACACCATTGAGGCAGTGGTTATTTCTCATGATCATTGGGATCATACCGGTGGTCTGAGAAAGGTATTGGAACATACCCGGGATCTGCCTGTGTATGCTTGTCCTGATTTTAGCAAGGATTTTAAATCCCGGGTCATAGAGTCGGGGGGAAGGCTCGTTGACACTGATGATTTTATCACCATCGATAATCAAATTTTATCAACCGGCCAAATTGCCGGTGAATACAAAGGAGAGTATCTTCCGGAGCAGGCATTGGTGCTTCGAACAGAGCACGGCTTGTCCATTATTACCGGTTGCTCCCATCCCGGCATTGTTACCATAGTCGATAAAGTCAAACAGAACTTTCCCCGGGAACCTGTTTCAGCGGTTCTGGGAGGATTTCATCTTATGGTAAAGGATAAATTGACCATCGAATCGATTGTAAAAACGATGCGGGATATGGGGGTGGATAAGGTTGGTCCAACCCATTGTACCGGCGATGAGGGAAAATACCTCTTTAAAAAGTACTATGGCAAAAACTTTTTGGTCATTGAGGCCGGAGTCGTATTGGATTTGTGATCGCTTACCTTTCGCCTTTGAAAATTCAAGGGGTAACGATTACAGGAGCATATTTCGCCGGAAAGGACAAATCAAGACTTACCCTCAAGCCATTAAAAACTGCATTTGATCGATTTTTCGATGTCGGAATTGTGAATGTAAAGATGGAATATCTTTGCACAGTAATAAAGGGGGATTAAAAAATCAAGGTTGAAGAAGGCGCCGATATCATCTCTATCGGTACGAGATTTTTTATGATCGACAACAATTGCAACGAGTGGTTTTAAGCGTGGTTAAAACGTCTTCTTCTTAATGACATTCATTATGGAGGATGAAATCATGCTTACCGGTTATCATTTAGATACGGCGATGGCGAATAACAACATATCACTGGATATCATCGATGCAATGGAAT
>WJMF01000046.1 GCA_014728085.1 Candidatus Zhuqueibacterota bacterium | reverse complement strand
CTCTAAATATAGATTTCAAAGTGCTATGGATATATCCATAGGCGATTCTTCACACATCTGTTATGGAACGAATAACGGTAAGATATTCACGAGTGAGGACGGCGGTGAAACCTGGCAGTTGCGTTTTTATGATGTGTTCAAGACAGAATTTATCAACTATGTCGAGATGTTCAACGGTCGGCAGGGGGTAGCGATGGGCGACCACAGTCGTGGTGATGTACCCCAGATTTTGAAAACAGACGATGGCGGACGAAGCTGGGTGTCGGTTAATGACAGCGCCATCGGCGGTATTTCTAGTTGTCTCTGGTATACTATTGATTTTGTTTCATCTGAAACAGGTTATTTTTATCCAACCTCAGTTACACCAGGTACACCGGCATATGAACTACAGCATTATTTATACAAGACAGTTGATGGGGGAAAAACTTGGTGTCAGGTTCATGATCGCTATGTGCATCAAACCATGAAATTCCACAATGAAGATATCGGTTTGATCTATGAAGAATATTACCGCCAGGGTATTTGTCGCACCCTTGACGGTGGCAGAACATGGCAATTTTTCCCTGCTGGGACTGGCAGCGATCTTCCTCCTCCTCATACGTTTGCTTTTTTGCCGGATAATCCTGCTATTGTCTGGGCACTTTGCAGCAATGCGGCATATTGCAGCCAGGACACTGGTCGTACCTGGCAAAAACAACTCGATTTGACTGGAGGTAATGATATGGTTATGACCTCGGGCGGTCGCGGTTGGATTTTGACGGAGTATAATCTTTATTATACTGAAAATGCCGGCGGTCTGACCAAAGTAGAATCGGCTGTTGAAGAGACACCGCAAATGTTTTTATCAAGCCGCAATTATCCCAATCCCTTTAATAACGAAACCGTGTTGTCGTTTTCCCTGCAGCAGGCCTCTGCAGTCGAGCTTTCGGTCATCTCTTTGCGCGGCGAGGTGGTCAAAACGCTGCTGTCGAGGCGTTGCAGCGCCGGCAGCCACAGGGTGATCTGGAACGGCTGCGACGATCGCGGCTTACCGGTGGCCTCGGGCACCTATCTGGCGCGGTTGCGCTGCGGAGAGCAGGCGGTAAGTCAAAAGATGGTGCTGTTGCGCTAGGTTTTCAGATGGTTACGATCTCGTACCCACCGATCTCAGACTATGAAAACAGGTTTTTGTCAATTATTTTTGTCCGTTCCGAACGCTCTGCAGCAGATTGAATCTTAAAAAATGATGCAACAAAAGGTGAATTATATCCATTTGAATCCGGCAAGACGAGACTATATTGACGAACCAGAGGATTGGTGATATTCCAGTGCCCGGAATTATCTTGATCAAGAAGGTGTGCTGTATGTTGATATGGATTGGTTATAGCGACGCGACGCAGAGAGTGTGTGTGAAATCGAAAAATTTTATATCAGGAGGGTCTGGTAAGAAATATAACTAACCGCCAGGCCGCAAAGATACAGGGATCAGCAACCCGATGATGGAAATGGTTATTTTCTGATCTCTGTTTTCTGGTCTCTTTATTTTCTTTGTGTTTTTGTGGCTTTGTGCGATTTCAAGGCTGCTGAAGGCATCGCTCCGGGCCCGAGTCGCGTTAGCGACGGCATGTTTGTAGCAATCCGTCGGCATTTATGGTTTTCAGTCCCTTTGGGGACGACATACAGACCATACCTCACGTCAAGGCGCCAGGGAGCAAAATAAGTTTGGGGTTCGTTTTTGTGGCGACGCCTTGCCGGGTGTGGTGCAGCGTCCGGTGCCCAATGATGGTGCACGGGGTGGAGGAACCCCCTGCGTTGCAGGGTTTTAAAATTTTTATTTGTTGATTTAAACAAGCCTTAACGGGGGGCTTTATATCAGACCATGGCAACGCCCTGGTGATCCATACGACCCAGAATCGAGCCCTGAAAGGGCGATGTCATGAACCATAAAAACGGAGATTGGATTATTGGAACGAAAAACGCAGAGGTATCGCAGAGAGAAAAGCGAGATACGAATAAATGAAAGAAATGTTATATCATGTAACATGATTTAATTTGACAGCTATTCATTTTTATTTTACATTATAATTGTAAGGAGTTCAACTCTCCAGTTGTATAAAATAAAGGGGATAAACAATCAAAAATGCTTTCGTCTTTCGTCTTTTATTTTTTTTATGTTTAATACTACAAAAAATTTCTTTTAGTCAAGATCGAGATCATTGCTGTGAAAATTATTTTTGGAATGATTATTCTTGCTCAATGACAGTATATAAATACCACTATCCAGATTCTTGCCATAAAGAAATAGATATTACATTAAAAGAATGCATAATACAAAAAAGAAATCCTCTCTATAATTTTTGCGGAACGAGAATTAAATTATCAGGCTTTTGTACCGAATCTGATGGATCAAAATTTTACAGGATAGATCCCCCCATTTCCACCAGTCCCACATCGCTTGAATTTTCCATGGATTATCAGGGTACCAATCCAGGTTCCGGCAATTCTACATTGACCAATAATGTAACTGAATGGAATCCCTCCATTCCATGGTCTGCCGGTTCAAACAAAAGTTGGCTTGGTGTCTCGCCAGACAATGGCACACTGACCGGTTCTACTGCTTTGACCGTATCTGTAGATGGTTCAGGCGTATTGCCCGGTGAACATTACGGAAAAATCACATTTACTTCCAGTGAGATTTCTTCCGAGAACTCTTCTGCAAAAATTTTCGTAGAATTAACAGTTGACGGTCTTTATGTTGAGATAGAGGGTCCTGCTTTTCTCGAATCGGGACAATCCGATACCTGGACAGCAGATGTTTCAGGAACACATCCACCATATAGTTATACCTGGTGGAAGATGTATCCATGTTACCAGCCGTTATCGGGAGAACCAACCCGATCTGCTCCCTGTAATACCTGGATTCAACTGGGGAGTACCGGTTCCTCGGTAACGCTTTCCGAGACAGAATCGTTTAAGCTCAAGGTTAAAGTGGTCGATAATGATAACAATATAGTGTATGATGAACATTCCGTTACTGTTGAACCAGCGCGGGAATTGAAAAAAAGCCTTGCTGAAACAGATGGTACAGGCGATTTTTCGGTTCGTAATTTCACAAATCCGTTTAATCCAGACACGGTGATAGAGTTTACGCTTCCGGAATCCGATTTTGTTTATATTGATATTTACAATATGCATGGTCAACTGGTAAAAAATATGGTTGCCGCTGAATACAATAAAGGTGTTCACAGAGTGGCTTGGGATGCGACGGATAACCACGGTAACCGGGTTCCAACGGGCACTTATTTTTGTCTGATGACTGCCAATCAGGGCGTGAAAACGCTGAAAATGACGCTGTTAAAGTGAAATAATGGCACAAATTTACTTGTATCCCGAATAATGATCGATCTGCTGGATAAACATTTGGCAAGGAGAGTATAATGTTAAACCGTTTGTTGATCTGCTTATTTTGTTTGTTGTTTTTCAACAACCTCAGCGCCCAATGGGTTCGCTTGACCGACAACAGCCCTCCTGACGTAATAGGCAGTATGAGTATAGATGCTACCTCAGATGGAATCGTGGTATATGTTGTTACTGAAAAGGATATTCAGGATAGTGTTTTTTTCCTGATCAAAATCTCACATGATTTTGGTTTAACATGGAAACAACACCAAACCAACTCTAAATATAGATTTCAAAGTGCTATGGATATATCCAT
>WJMF01000045.1 GCA_014728085.1 Candidatus Zhuqueibacterota bacterium | reverse complement strand
TTGTGCTGAAGCCGGATTTTTGGATCAAATTCAACGTGCCGGTATGCAATGTGCCGGTATTGAACTTGAAAAAGCCAGAGTCGACCTGGCACTGGAGAAAAATCCGCAACTCAACTTATATGTCGGGGATATTACCGATGCCGACTTTACCGGGAAAATCGGCAAGTTTGATTTAATCGTGGTTCGTGAAGTGATCGAACACGTACCCGACCGGCAGAAAATGTTTGTCAACATGAAGAATATGCTCAATCCCGGCGGCTATATTTACGTCACCTTTCCACCCAGGTTTTCCCCGTTTGCGGGGCACCAACAAAATGGTCGCACATTTTTGCGCTACCTTCCCTTTCTCCACTATTTACCGGCCGCAGGACTCGAATGGCTGGGAAGAATGGCGGGAGAACCGGATTACCATATGCAAAATATCATTCGGAATTATCGCGAAGGATTGAGTGTAAGCCGATTTCAACACCATGTCCGGTCTTTTTCCTTTACTATTGTGGTTTGGGATCTATTTTTCATCCGGCCGGTCTATAGTTATCGTTATGGATTGAAACCATTACGCTTGCCGGATATTCCTCTCCTGCGTGAAATCCTCACCCTTGGGTGCGAAACCATCCTGCAGAAAAAGCAATAAATCGGCTGATAAAACCTGATTTATTTAAAAATTCTTGCAAATTCTTTAATTTTTTTATATAATATAGCAATTGTTACTTAACAGTATCATCGACTGTTGATATTCATCAAGGTTAAGTACGATCTGTACTGTCCTGTTTTTGCCTGCGTGAATTCCAAAGTTCGAAGAAAATCAGCCGACCTCCCCGAGTGAATAAGGGGCAGTATGGTCATGAAAGAACACCTGTTATTTCTAGAGCTGGAGGTAAATATTGAAACCGAAAACGATCAAGGCTCGTCTGGAAATGGAAGACGGCTCTGTGTATAATGGATTTTCATTTGCAGCCAGGCAATCCATTTCCGGAGAAGTTGTTTTTAATACGGGTATGATGGGATATCCGGAAAGTTTGACCGACCCGTCTTATGAGGGTCAGATTTTGGTCCTGACTTATCCGCTTATCGGTAACTATGGCGTCCCCGAGTTATACATTGAAAACAAGATCATTCAAAATTTTGAATCCGAACGCATTCACATACAGGGGTTAATCGTTTCCGAATATTCCGCCAATTATCATCATTGGCGTGCCAATAAAAGCCTGGGGGAGTGGTTAACGCAAAACAATATTCCGGCGCTTTTTGGCATTGATACGCGAATGTTGACCAAACGATTGCGTGAAGAGGGAACCATGCTGGGACGCATCGTTTTCCACAACGAAGAGGTGCCCTATAGCGATCCCAACAAGACCAATCTCGTCTCCAAAGTCAGTGTAGATGGGGTCGTTGAATACGGTAACGGCAGGAAAAAAGTTATTTTGATTGATTGCGGCTGCAAGGAGAATATTGTGCGCTCCCTGCTGAAATTCGATATCACAGTACGGCGGGTGCCCTGGAATTATGATTTTAGCCAGGAATCTTATGATGGGGTTGTTATTTCCAATGGTCCCGGCGATCCCAAAACCTGTCAGCAAACCGTGGAGACTGTTCGCAGACTTGTAGATGGGAACAAACCTGTTTTTGGTATTTGCATGGGCAATCAAATCCTGGCTCTGGCAGCGGGAGCTGATACCTATAAATTAAAATTCGGCCATCGCAGCCAAAATCAGCCCAGTATTGAGGTTGGCACCAAGCGATGTTATATCACGTCCCAGAACCACGGTTACGCGGTCGACGGCCGCACGTTACCGGATGGATGGGAACCCTGGTTCGTCAATGCCAACGATGGTACCAACGAAGGTATACGGCATAAGAACAAACCTTTTATGAGCGTGCAATTTCATCCGGAGGCGACTCCCGGCCCCACGGATACCCGATTGCTTTTTGAAGACTTTGAGAGGCTATTGATATGATGAATAAAGCGAAAAAGGTCATTATTCTCGGCAGTTCCGCCCTGAAAATCGGCGAAGCGGGTGAATTTGACTACTCCGGCAGCCAGGCGATTAAAGCCCTTAAGGAGGAAGAGGTTACCGTTATCCTGGTCAATCCCAATATCGCGACGATTCAGACCTCGGAACACCTGGCCGATGAGGTTTATTTTCTGCCGGTAACTCCCTATTTTGTCGAGCAGGTGATCAAGAAGGAAAAGCCGGATGCTATACTCCTGGGTTTTGGCGGCCAGACCGCTCTCAATTGCGGCATTGCGCTCGAAAAGGAGGGCATATTGCGCCGCTATGGCGTAAATGTGCTCGGTACCCCGGTTTCCGCCATTTTGAACACAGAAGACCGGGAATTGTTTGTCACCAAATTGCGGCAAATCGATATAAAGTCGGCCAGGAGCCATGCGGTGACGTCCACCGAAGAGGCTTTGAAACGGGCGGATGAAATCGGCTATCCGGTTATGCTGCGCATCGCTTATGCGCTCGGCGGTCTGGGATCGGGAATTTGCAGAGATAAAGAGCAATTGAAAGATCTGGCGCAAAAAGCGTTATCCTATACCTCACAAATTTTAATCGAAGAATACCTGATGGGATGGAAAGAGGTAGAGTATGAAATTGTTCG
>WJMF01000219.1 GCA_014728085.1 Candidatus Zhuqueibacterota bacterium | reverse complement strand
TTTCAAGGCTTTGATGCAGGAGATGATCCTTATATTTCACCTTAATCATGTTCGAAGCGGCCCAATACAGCTCTTCTCCCCTGACTGAAGCGAAGAGGAGGTTGGCGTCGCTTTCAAGCGGTCCATATGTGACTTTACCCTGTTCATAATCATAGCGCGGCCGAATATGCTGTGGCACATAGTCCATTTGTAAATCGCCCTTGATGCCGATATAATCGGTACCGGAGTCGTTGTGATATTCGAGTCCGATGGCAAAGGGATATTTATCGGTTCTCATGGTTTTGAATTTAGTTACAATCTGTTCCGGGTCAATATTATCCGCATGCGGAACGAGAACGGTAATGAAAACTTCCATATCCCGCGGATAGTACATGGCGGAAAGCGCTTCATACAACGTTGTTTCCTGTTGCCAGTGTCGTTCGATGTTGTATCGGCCGTGGTCGCGCGCCGGTTCATTTATGGGAAAATAGACCAAAAGGCGGTTGTTGCCGGGATTGACGGCATTGTTGCCGATGGAATCGATTTCGGTATCAAACCATTGGTTGCCGCTTGAATGGATTTTTCGCGTGTGCCAGAGATTGGCAAAGGTGAAAAAATCCTGTCGCAGGAGTTTAACGGCATCGACAACAACGAAAAACTGACCGGTTTTATGATAAAGCACGATGCGGTCCCATTCATAGCCCAGCTCTTCATCCGTCAGGCGAGAGCGGCTGTAATCGATCTGTTCGAAATTGAGAAAATTGATCAAGCGGGTTTGCACCGGCCGGTAAGCGCCTGAATTGCGCAGGAACTCCCATAGGTTTTGTTGTTCCGGTGGTTCGCCGTTAAGGCGGCGCCAGCGCATGTTTTTGCGCAGGACAAGGCGGTTGTGAAAATAATCGGCGCGGAATTGACCGTATTTTCCGCTGGGAAGGTTGTCGCGGTAACCGCCGTCGTGCAGCAAAACGGATCCCTTATAAAAGAGCGATACGACAGAATTTTCATCGGAATGACCGTGATGGGTTTTTTCCTCTTCAGCGGTAATGGTGGTGCGCAAAAATTCGCGTCCGGCATGCGAGGCTTCGCCTTCATCGCGATAATTGAGCAGGAGGTAGGTACTGTTGCGATCGCTGCCGTTGCGAAACAACACTTTTTTGCCGACCAGGTCTTCCATCACGAGTTTGCTTTTTGGTTCCGGAGGTTGGGGTAAAACGGTTTCATCGGCCCAGTTGTAAGCATCGATGAAGGAGAGAGCGACATAGGCGCTGTTAAGCTCGAATTTTTGTCTTTGCACCCAGGACCATATCCGTTTTACCGCCCACTTGTGGAGGGGCTCCTGATAGACGGAGGCGCCTTTTTCGAATATGGCGAGAAAACGGTGCCAGTCGGTCGGCCATCTGGCATCGCCAAAATCAGCGATCAGACCATACGGGGTGATGAGGTTGGCGAAATAATCAAAATAGTAACGCGGAATGGCAGAGCGGTAAAAGTCCTGACGATCCGTGGCCTCGACCATGCGCAACAGCGACAACATCCACACGGCGTGATAGCCGGTGGCGTCTTCTTCCTCCCAGCGCTGATAGCTGGCGCTGCTGAGGATTTCCGCCATTTTCTCCCAGGTCGGCCTGTCGGTATGTTCGGGCAGGGCCAGGGAAGCGTAATAAAAGGTTTCAGAACGAAGAATGGCACGATTCATCGGCCCCCATTCCGGATAGTTGAGGAGAAAATTGGCACAGTCGGCGACTCCTTGTTCGATGATTTCTCTTTTACCTGCATCCAGTGTTTGGCAGGATTTAATCAGCAGATAGGCTTTGGGGTAAGTGTACATGCTGAAAAAGTCGGAAATCGGCGGCAGACCTTTGGCGTATTCGATGCGGTCTTTATAGTATTCCCGGGGAAACAATTCTTTTAATTCCTCGTATACAACCAACATGTCGGCAGCTTTATGCGCATAGGTATCCTCTCCGGTCTCCTGATACATAAAGCCGAGAAGATTGGCAAAAATGGCCGGATAGCTCGTGGTTGAATAGCCGAAGAGATCGCTTTTTTCTATATTGGATTTCCAGCGGTTGATGATCTCGTCGCTGTGTTCAAGATTATAGTCGAGGGCCTGGTGGATAATTTCCATGTAATCCGCTTTGCTCTGCGCTTGCAGAGCGACAGCAAAGAATCCGATAAAGAGCAGGAGAAAGGGAAAGCAGATATTTCGAAGCATGGTGTATTCCTTTCCTTGTTGTGTTAGATGATATTGATTTCTCATTTTAGATTGTCAAATCTCGGAACGATTGCAAGGGATAGAAGTTACGCTTTCAAAATATTATCCGGTTGGAGAACGAATTTTTATTTCGCACGTCTCATCTATAGAGGTGCTGTTCTATAATTTTTATTATAAAGAAATTATTGACAAAATCCAAATTGATTATATATTATTAGCAGAGTATGCCGGGTAAGATAATTTGGTAAATGCGGGAGGGTGATTGGCTTTTATTTTTTTCTTGCATAATTTTAACAAATTTTTTAAGTTGGTAGTCAGTGCGATAGATATATTGATAATGTTCTTCCTATACAATTTGGGCAATATCAAAATGAAAAGTGAAAGATGGTTTATAGCGGAGTCTCGTCTCATCAGGAATGGAGCTTCCCTGCCTGTAAAGAATTTACCACCGGGATTATAAAGTATATATCAACGGCGTGTTCCGCTTATTAATGAAATAATTGCATTTTTTACTTGATAGTTACTGAAATTTTTTTAATATATGATAAATAAAGAGTTGGGCCATTAACAGGATTTGATTTAAGCGAATTGTTACAATAACCAACGGGTTAACAGATGAAGAGTTTTTCCTGTAGGTCAACCTTTGCGACTGCAGAAAGTTCATTTTCAACCAGCGTTTTATTATTACGCAGCGACTGGCCCCGGGCCGGGATGCATGCGGAAACGTACAGAATTTCGTACCAGGATTCTATTGGATATTTTTCGAATACCTGTACTCAAATTATCCGTCAGTGGATTTGGTGGATAAGCAGAGTTTACATAAAAAGGATCAGGGATCACATCGGTGAGCTTTGATCCTTTTTTTTTGCTTGTTTGTTAATGTTTCATCCGTTATTGTGGTAAAGAAGGTAAGGATAAAACCGACAAGGAGGTGAGGCGCAACCAAAACGTTATCATCATAACTGGTCAGTAAGAGTAAGGGAAAGGAGGAAGGAGGAAGAGAACAGTTCGTATTCAATCCGCGACGTGAGAGGCTCGTAATTGTGATATGAGGAGCGGATTGAAGCAGTACCACGTAAAACGAGCACAGAATTCAAATTCAAAATCGTATCACTCTTTTCAAAATTTCTGTTTCAGGTAACAATTTTGAAATCGGAGGACTTCAACTATGTCGAAATCTGTTAAGTTTAATATTTGCTCCGTGATGGCAATTCTGCTCATCGCGTTGTTTGCATCCTCATCCTTTGCTGCCCTGGGTAAAATTTCAGGTACGGTAACGGATGCGTCAACCGGTGAACCGTTGCCCGGAGTTAACGTCGTGCTGGCAGGTACGAATCTCGGTGCTGCCACCGACACGCAAGGTCAGTACTACATCATCAATGTTCCTCCGGGGCGTTATGATGTGAAATTCACTTACATGGGTTATGCAACCCATACTGTAGAACAGGTACAAGTGAGTATGGATCAGACCACTCCTCTGGATGTGGAGCTGAAACAAACCGTTATTGAAGGTGAAACCGTGACCGTGGTCGCCGAACCCCCTGTGGTGGACAAGACCATGACGGCCACCAAGGTCTCCTTCAGTGAGGACATGATCGAGAACACTTTACCGACCAATACGCTGGATGAAATTCTGCAAACGTCCGTTACCACGCAGGCGATGCGCGGTGCGAACAAGTCCGGTGTTGGTTACATGATCGATGGTGTCGAAATCACCGATCCCTACGGAGCCACTGGTTTGGGTTCTCAGGGCTACTCGATGATCAAGCGCGACGACACCCCGCTCTCCAACGTTACGGGGCAGTTCCAGAATCAGGTCAGCACCAGCGATCGCAAGGCGGGAATGGTCAGCACTTCCATGGAAGTGGCTCAGAGCTCGGTACAGGAAGTTAACGTTATCGCCGGTACCGTCAATGCAGAATACGCCGCATCAGGTGGTGTGATCAACGTCGCTTCCCGTAGCGGTGGTAAAGCATTGTCCGCCAAATTGTATGTTCGCAGCAGTCTTGGTGGTCTTGACCATGTTGGTCCATCTATTTACGATGAAGAGCCCCCGGCGGGAGAGTTTGCAGATATGACCGCTGCTGAACACTATCTTGCTTATAAGGATTTCCTCAAATCTGCTGACACCGAAGCCACCCGTGCTTTGGCCGATTTGATGGATTGGGCACCCGGAAAATATCCTTACGGCGACGATCCCCGAATGAACGGTGAGTTTTATCTCGGCGGACCGTTGAGCGAAAAGGGTAATTTTTTCTTGTCCAGCATGATGCTGAATGACAACGGCCGTTTCCCTGGTGAATTCCAGAGAAAATGGACCAACTCTTTAAAGATCAACTATGACGTCACCGATTCCGATCGCCTGACCTTTATGGGCAAAATCGAAGACGGTGGCAAGTTGCTGGGTTGGTATAACCGTCAGTATACCTACATGCACACCTTTTTCCTCGAAGGACAGCCTGTCAACCAGAAGCTGGGTACGCTTTTTTATGTCAAACACAATCACGTGTTCGATGCCTCCAGCTTTTTGGAAACCACGGTAAGTTATCTGAGCAACGACCGTGAATACGGTTTTGCTCCGGTCGACGACAAGCTGCAGTTCGAAAACTATGCGGATGATTTTCTCATTCTCGATAGTTATGACAAATCACAAAAATACCTCGTTGATTCCGAAACCAGAATTTTCGACCAGGCTGCCGGTAACAACAACACTTATCAGGTCGATGATTTTGGCAACCAGATTCGTTTCGGTCTCTCCGGGTATTCCTATGAGAATTACAAAACCAGCGACCTGACCATCAAGAGCAACTATACCAAACAGTTGAACTTTAATCATCAGGTCAAGACCGGTTTCGAATACAGCATGAATACGTTTGATGTTGTTCAGCATAACGTTTCTGCCGGTAGCTATGACCCGGATTTTCCATTCGTCATCAATGACTATGAAGTCAATCCCTGGTCAGTAGGTGCCTACATTCAGGACCGCGTCGAGTATGAAGGTATTATCGTCAATATCGGTATTCGTCTGGATGGTTACAACACCGACAGCAAGGCTCTTGAAGATCTGTTCCAGCCTTCCAGGGAAGATTCAACCGGTTATGGCCAGAAATACGTCGCTGCCAAACTGGCTGAAGAAAACGAAACCCGCTGGTATTTCAGCCCGCGTTTGGGTATCTCTCACCCGATCAGCGAAAATGCAGCCATGCATTATAGCTGGGGTATTTATACCACCAGACCGACACCGGCCCAGTGGTACCAGGATTACGGCACCTTTGCCAATATTTCCTGGCCGCATTACTATGAATCCGATACCGATCCTGAAATTGCCACCGCTTATGAAATCGGTTTGAATATGGCGCTGGCCAAGGATTTCGGTATGGATATAACCGCATACTATCGCGATTCACGTAACGCCGGTCAAACCGCCTATACGATTCAGCCGGTTCGCGGTTCGACCCCGTTTAATTTTTACAGCTATCATCTGAGCTGGGGTTATCGCGACAGCCGTGGTATCGAGCTGACTCTGTGGAAACGACCCAGTCAACAGCGCTATTTTGACTTTGTCGGTGTTTCCGGTAACCTGAGTCTCTCTTTTGCCTATGACGCCGGATCCAGCAATGCCAGCGGTCTGGTTACCGACCAATCTGCCAAGAGCACTTTGAGCGGCGGTTCCCAGGACGAAGCGTATGATTTCGATCTTCGTTACTACTGGCCGACCTATACCCGAACCTATTCGGACTGGAACGGTAAATTGACCCTGCTGTTCGATTTTCCGGCACAGGTCAAGCTGACGACCATCACGACTTATCGCAGCCCCTGGCGTTATCGCAAGACCATCAATGCTACCAATGAACGCTATAATGAGATGCTGGATGGGGATGGTTTTCTCAGAACCGATCTGCGTCTGATCAAGTACCTGAGCCTCGGCAATTTCAGAGCTGGTGTTTTCTTTGAAGCGCTCAATGTTTTCGGTGCCGAAAACATTCTGTCCTTCGATACGCACAACAACAGCCGTTACTATGAAGAGGGTAAAGGACCGTGGGGTCCCCTGAATCGACCTGTCGATCCGTGGGGCAATCCCTACGCAGGCATCGCTCGTGAGTTGTATGCCGGTTTTGAGATCTCTTTCTGATAGTTAAACATCTACTCATTAGATATTTAAAAGGGAGATAGATAATGATAAGTAAACGAATTTTAATCACGATGTTTGTGATTTTGTTTGCATCGGTAATCGGCTTTGCCCGCGAATACCCCGGTGTCGGCGTTATGACCGCAGGTGATCTGTGGGAAACGTTCGCCCCGGGACCGTTTGCAAAGTATGCTTCTGAATCGAATACCGATCCGACTAAGAATTTTTCGATCATGCGGTTGGGTAACCTTGAACGTAACTGGACCACCCCGACCATTATGTATCCCGGTGGTGATCGACTCAACTTGCCATGGGGACAATATGTCTTCATGTCTGAATACAGCCAGGAAGAAATTCCCCATGCCCGCGTTGCCGTCGATCCTGATGAACGTACACCGCACTTTGTCAATGCATTCTGGATGCCGACCCTGACCTACGGAACGGTTTCCACCAATGCCGATGCCAAAGGTGCGCCGGTGTGGACGGATGCAGGTCGCCATACCATGATGTACCAGGCTGAATGGCCGACCAATATTGGTGTTCAGATCAAGATGCGCGCCCGCGCTTCGACGCTGAACGAAGCCAATATGAATGACTTTATTCTGGTTGAAATGCAAGTCACCAACCTGGGAACCGCTGATTATGACTGTGACGGCACGATTGACGCCACGGATCATGACATCAAAGCGCTCTCATTTGCATTTTCCACAGAAGAAATCGGTTCCATGTACAACAGAGTAAACGGTAACCGTCAGGGTGCCCGCTGGCTCAAATCCCGTTTGAGCGGTTATGACGGCAGCCCCGATGTGGAAGGCAATCCCTGGCACATTCCGCTGGGCTGGGGTACCAATGTCGATCCCGGTGCTGTATCCATCGATCCGGCCACCAATGTTAACACCTGGTTGCCTGACGGACAGCGCTATGTCGGCTATCGTCACGGCTGGGGCACCATGCGCGACCTCTGGAACGGCATCACCTTTATCGCCGTCAAAGAGGGTCCGATGGAAAGTGGTCCCACTGCACCTGATAAAATGACCATCTACGACAGCCATCCTATCGGTGAAGGCGAGGAAAGAGGCTGGTACACCACCTTTAACCGTACCAAGGTCTCTTTCCGTTCCGGATATGGCCGTTTTCTCGAAGCCACCGGTACCTGGTATGAAGATGGCGGACGCAGCTGGAGCGACGTACCGTTTCAGGCTGTTGAACCCGATCCCAATTATTTCGATACCACCCAGGATTACACCGCTGGTGATCCGCTCTCCTTTGTCAACATTATCAAACCTGAAGGCGAACGCGGACAACCCATGGGTGACATGAAATATATGCGCAAATGGCTGCAAAATTGGGAACGTAATTTTCCCCAAACACCAGCTCCGGGAATACCGGACACAGATACCTGGACCGATGGCGGAACGCCGCAGAATTACCACAACTTTGACGGTGACCGCTATGTCGGCGCTGGTCCGTTCTCTCTCGATGTCGGTGAGACCATGACCGTCGTCTGGACCGAATATGCCGGTAACCGCCTTTTTGGTGTTCGCCAATCGGTTAAAGCAGCCCGCTGGGCTTATGAAAATGAGTGGAATTTTCCCAAACCTCCGCCCATGCCTGATATGAAGGTCAAAGCTCATCAGATCGAAACCGGTGAATTCAAGACCAAGATCGTCTGGGATCAGCGCGCGGAAGAAGATCCGGAATTTGCCGGATACAAGATCTACCGCGTTACTGCGTTCCCGCAGGTCAATTACAATGAATTCGGTCATCGCTTCCTCGATAATTACCATCATCAGGGTGCTGCCGATGTTGGCGCTTCCGATGATGAATTGGTCAGCAAATACTGTATCCCGATCAATCCGAACTGGAGCGTCCCGGCTGACTTTCTCAGGCTTGCCGACGGTAATCCCATGGGACCCTGGAAGATTCAGGCCTATATTACCCAGGCTGAATTGGCCAGTTATACCATCAGTGCCGGTGACCCGGATGCAGGCACCTATGCCTATGAATGGGTCGATACCAGCGAAGAAGTCAAAGACGGATATACTTTCTGGTATTACGTCGCTGCTTTCAAACAGGGCAGCTACACCCTTCCGGCTTATGACCAGGTTGCTGATGTAGCCGTTTCCCAAATCGAAAGCGGTAAAGACAACTGGAACGGACGCGACGGTAGATGGTGGGGCTGCTATGCCTTTGCTACCGCAGCAAATGAATTCCCGGAATTTGATTTAGCCGGACAAAAATTCCTTGGTGCGCCTTTTGTTCTCAAACCCGCCCGTGTTGAAGCTGATCAACTGGTGAGCGGTGAAAAGAAAATCGGCGTAAAACCCAATCCTTACAAAGTACAGGCACCACATGATGTGGGTAACGAGCATAAGGTACAGTTTTTCAACCTTTCTGCGGATACCCGTATCACCATTATGGACATTTCGGGCCAGATTATGGAAGTTATGGAATACGAGGGTCAAAATCCGGCCGACGGCTCCGTTTTCTGGGACATGTTCACCAAAGACGGTCCTGAAGTTGCTAGTGGTCTGTACATCTGGATTGCCGAATATCCCGGTGGCCAACAAACCGGTTACCTGGCTATTCAGCGCTAAGCGCGTTTTTGTCAATTAGGTTAGGATCATTACTTAAAAAAATAGAACAAGGAGAATATGCTCTATGAGACATAAAATAATCTCCGCGCTGCTTATCATCGCTTTGGTTGTAGGTAGCGGGTTTGCACAGACGATGAAAAAGACCGGGAATTCTGGCGCAGCCATTCTGAAGGTACCGATCGGCGCCAAGGCTACCGCGCTTGGTGCTGCGATGACCACAGAATCCGGCGATGTCAACCAGATGTTCTGGAATCCGGCTGGCATATCCCTGGAGCCCGGCAAAACGCAAGTCACCTTTTCTTATAACAACTGGATCGCGGATCTCAGCCACAACGCCTTTGGTGTCTCCCATTCCTTCGGGAAATGGGGAACGGTTGCTATTGGCGGTATGATGGCCGGTGTCAGCGATATCGATGCTTTCCGCGACACCCAGGCTGGTCTGGAAGGTGTGACTTATAACACAGAACCGACCTTTGATTTCAACACCAATTTCTTTCAACTCAGCTATGCCAGACAGTTTACCGATAAACTGTCACTCGGCGCCACCGTGAAATACTACAACGAAACCATCGACGGTGACGGACTGAGCGCTCTGGCGCTTGATTTTGGTGCAATCTATCTTCTCGGATACCGCGATCTGGCGATTGGTGCCCGTATTCAGAACCTGGGTGAAGATCCCGAGTACTTTTACGTACCCTTTAGCCTGCCCATGGTTTTCAGCTTTGGCGTATCCATGAGCGTGATCCAATCCGACGATTTTTCCGTCAAAGGTTATCTCGATGCCACCAAACCTCTCGATGCCGAGCAGTTGGTCTTGACCGGTGTGGAAATGAATCTGTATAACAACATTTTCGTACGCACCGGCTACAAGTTCAACTATATGGGTGTGACGGATAAATTCCAACCCCGTCAGTCCTATCAGGTTTCCGAGCAGGTCTGGAGAGAACACTGGTGGGATCGCAGAGAATCCGCCCGTACCGATGAAGGTCTGTCTATCGGTGCCGGGGTCATGATTCCTTATGACGATTACAAGCTGCAGATCGACTATGCCTGGACTAATTTTGAGCTGATGGACAGCGTCAATCGCTTCTCGCTCAACTTTTGCTTCTGATCCGTTAATTGTTCAGACATAGATTCTCATTTACAGGGGATTTGCTTTCGGGCAAATCCCCTGTTTTTTATATATTCTTGTTTTGATTTTTTAATTTAATTTTTATATTAATACTCTTTTGCGTATCCGTAAACTAAAAAAGGGAAGGATGATGAACGCTAAATTATACAGAATATTGTTTGTTTTGATCTTGATTTTCCTGATGATCACCGCTTGTGATAATATCCCCCGCGTCAAACTCGAAAAAAGCCCGTTTTCATTCACCTTTCCCGATTCAAGCGAGCATGGGTTTTCCCGCGTTTTGGATATGGATCAGGATGGGGTTGGTAATTATTATATCGTTGACAGTAAAGATTTAAGAGTGTATCAATTTGATTCCACCGGCTTTTTGGTCGACACGCTTGTCCGTTCGGGTAGCGGTTTTGGTTCTGTATGGAGACCTCTGTCGATCCACGCCTATGACAGCCTCCTGGTGCTGTATAACATCGGTTCACTGGAATATTTTAAGGAGGGTAAATTGCAGCGCAAATTACTGCCCAGCGGCCGGGCGGAAATTTTAATCGATGATGAGGGTACCATTGTACTCAGTCGCGGCAGCGATTCCTACCAGCACAAGTATCTCATGCAGGTAAGAAGCGCTGATGGAAAAAAAATATCGGAATTCGGCACCCCAAGACAACCCCTGTTCCCGGATCGTAATCCAGACCTTGCCTTTATGGGCCTTTTGCCACAGAAACGCATTGTTTATGTCCCTGCCTTCCTCGACTCTGTTTTTCTTTATAATTATCAGGGAGAGCTGTTAAAAGCCGACAAATTGAAAAATACCTATCAAAAGACCAAAACAGCTGAAGATTCGCTTGTTTTTGAAATTGAAGATCTCGATACTTATGCAGGTCATATCTATATTGTTCGCATTGATCAGGAAAAAACCGACGAAGAAACTGTCTATGTCGATCAAATTGAAGAGTACAATACCGATTTGGAGCTGGTTCGCATCTATACCTTACCCGAACCGATTGCCACAAGTATTCATCTGGAACCCTGGAGTATGCTATATCATCGCTTTTTGGTCACAGAGGATATGTTTTTGTTCTTCGTTTCTGAACCCTATGAACACCTGCAGGCTTATCGACGGTGAATTTCCAATGAGAGGAAAAGACTATTGTGAAAAAAAAAGGTAAAAATATTTTTTTAAACGGACTGCTGATCCTCGCTCCCATTCTGATTTGGCTCGGCACCGAATTCGTTGCCAATCGGGTGACACACCGGTTTGACCCTCTCCTGGTCGATCACGACAAGGGCACACTTTATATCAATCAAGAGTACTTTGATGATTTTTTTCTCTATGATCTGGATGAATTTTTAACCACCTCTTCGTCGAACCGCGCCATCCGTTTGCAAAAAGGCAACCGCTTTCGCATTTTTTCCTACGGGGGTTCCACCACTGCCGGTTATCCCTATAATACCTTTCCGGCGTTTGAATGTCCCTCTTCCTTTCCCAACTATTTACGTGTAATTCTGCAATACAATCCTTCCGTTGGCAATATCGAGATGCTCAATCTTGGTTGTAATGCCCTCAACAGTTTACATGTTCTCAGTTTATTCAAGGAGACGATCCAATACGATCCCGATCTTGCCATCATTTATTGCGGACATAACGAATATTTCGGCCCCAATGAATTCACAGTCCCCAAAGATAAAACCCTGTTTTATCAGAATCCCGACACCTTTCCCCTCTATATGAAGATACGACGCACCTATCTGTACCAGGGCTTGCGCAAATTTATCGGCAATTTTACAGATCGCTTTGAGAAAAAACACCAGGATTATTTTCAATGGGCGCGACAAAATGCCATTACCGCCAACGATCCTTTGCATGACAAGGTTGAAACCAACTATCGCCGTAATATTGAAGAAATCATTCGGCTCGCCCGTCAAAACAAAATTCCTTTGGTGCTGTGCACACCGATCGCCAATGTTACCTTTCCGCCGTTTATCGCCAAATATGAAAAACAGTTTACAGAGGGGGAGATGGCAAAACTGGATTCTCTGGATAATCTTGGCCGAGAGCACTATAATAATGAAGAATATGAAGATTCGATTGACTATTTCTCAAGGTTAAAACAAGCGGATTCTACCTTTGCCGACGCCTGGTATCATACCGGCATGACCTATGTCAGGATGAAAGCGTATAAAAAAGCCGCCAATGAGCTCTATCAGGCCAAGGATTACGACGCCCTGCCTTTCCGCGCCAAATCATTTATTTATAATGTACTTTATCAGACCGCGAACCGTCACAAAGTACCCCTGGCTGAACTCGAACCGTTTTTTACCAGTATTTCACAAAAATACTATCCGGCGCCATCGCAGCTCATCGACCATGTCCATCCCACTGACTCGGGCTATTATTATGCGGCGCTTTTTTTGTCGCGTTTTCTGGTTGAAAACGGATTTTTCCCGGGCGTTGAGCAACTTCGCTTCCCCGATCTGGAAAGCTGTCGCCGTGTTCTGGGAATCGAAGAGAGCACGGTAGACCGTATTGAATATGAATTCCCTGAAGGCAGTTTTTTTGACCGTTTGTCCAGGCTTAATCCGGAAATTGCAAAGTATCTCAACTTTATTAAAAAACGCGCTGAACAGCGCGTTGAAAAACGAAAACTTGATACCGCTGCTGAAGAGATTTTCAAATAGTTCGATAAATAAAGGAATCTGTCAACAATGATTTATATTCTCTTTTTTCTCTCCGGTGCCAGCGCCCTCATCTATCAGTTGATTTGGCTTCGCGAGCTCGGCCTGGTTTTTGGAAACACCACCTATGCCACCAGTGCTATTCTCACCGCCTTTATGGGCGGCCTGGCCCTGGGAAGTTATATATTCGGCAAAAAAGCGGATAAAGTCCGATCTCCCTTGCGATTATTCGCCTGGCTCGAACTCGGCATCGGTATTCTTGCCATTGCCATTCTGTTTTTCTTTGTACCGGTTGTTCAGGCGGTATATAAATGGGCATTCGGTATCGCGCTTTATTCCTGGGTGCTGAATGTCATTCGTTTTTTGCTGGCCGTTCTAATTCTGATTGTTCCCACAACCCTGATGGGCGGAACCCTTCCGGCAATCAGCAAGTATCTCATCAACCAGGCCGACCGCTTTGGCAAAAAGGTCGGCCGGCTATACGCCATCAACACGCTTGGCGGCGTCGTCGGCGCATTTTTTACCGGCTATTTTCTCATTCGCACCTTCGGCATGACGTTTACCTACTGGGTGGCCATCCTGGCTGATCTTCTGGTGGCCTACCTTGCCTTCAAGCTCTATAAAAGGGCAACCCCGTCATCTAAAGCAGGGGGAAAAAAGAAATCCAAAGATAAAAAATCAACGCCGCCGGCGACATCTGAATCCGGCGGACAAATTCGTCCCTATTCGGCCAAAACCGCTAAAATTTGTCTCTGGGCCTTTGGCGTTGCCGGCTTTGCCTCACTCGCTTATGAGGTGGTGTGGACGCGCGCGCTCTTGTTTTATATCAGCAGCACCACCTATTCCTTTACCGCTATTCTGGTCACCTTTCTGGTCGGTATTGCCCTCGGCTCCTGGATCATGAGCCTGTTCGTCGACCGCATCAAAAATCTCGTGCTCTGGTTTGGCGTTATCGAAATGCTCATTGCGCTGGCCGCGATTTTGTCCATTCCCCTGATTCAAAATCAGGCCCAGATGCAAAAATGGATGCTGGCGCTGTTTTCAATTGAAAACTGGAATCACGTTGTCGCCATGCTTTTTATTTCCACCTTTGTGACTCTGATTATCCCGACCCTGCTTATGGGCGCCGCCTTTCCGGTGGTTAACCGAATTTATGTTAAAAGTATACCACAAATGGGCCAGGGCGTCGGCAAGGTCTATATGTCAAACACCATCGGCTCGATTATCGGTTCTTTTCTTTCCGGGTTTGTCCTTTTGCCGCTTTTGGGTATCAATTTTTGCATCGTTTTTCTCGCTGCGGTCAATCTGATCATCGGCGTCGGCGTAACCTTTTTCGAAGCCGACTGGAAGAAAAAACAAAAATTCGCCTATGCCTCCAATGCCGGCGCGGTGTTGCTTTTTCTCGCTTTTGCCATTGTGTTCGGCCAGATAAAACCTCTGTTTATGAACTCGATCAGTTTTACCGACACCAAACTGTTATATCACAAAGATGCGCCCTCTGCTACCCTTTCTGCCCTTGAATCGCAAGATGATCTCAACATCTGGGGCGATTACGTTCGCTATGTCAATGTCAACGGCCATAACACCGCCCACACCACCTTTGCGGATATTATTATTCACAAAACCCTCGCCCATCTTCCCATGGTTTTGCACCCGGATCCGCGCAGCGCTCTGGTGGTCGGATTTGGATTCGGCAGCACCTGCAAGTCCTTTTTGACTCACAATATCGGCGCTGTGCATTGCGTCGAGCTGTTGCGCTCGGAAATCGAAACCGCCAAATTTTTCAAGCGCCATAATGACGGGGTGTTTCGAGATCCCCGCTTTGCCTATATCGTCAATGATGGACGCAATTTTATTCAGGCCATCAATCATAAATATGATATCATATCCGTTAATGCTGTTGATCCCAAGTTCAGCCCCATGATCTATACTACCGAGTTTTACAAACAGTGTAAAAAGAAACTCAATCCCGACGGCATGGCGGTTGCCTGGTTGCCTCTTTATGGCATGACCGTTGATCAAGTCAGAGCACTGATGAAGAGCTTTGTCGATGCCTTTCCCAACAGTTCGCTCTGGTTTAACAATCCGGAGCATTTGTTGTTACTTGGAATCAACGGGGATATGGAGCTCAGCGCCACGACGGTTGTTGAGCGGATGTCGCGACCAGCGGTTAAGGCGGATTTGGCTGAAATCGAACTGGATACACCTTTTGCTTTATTGTCGACTTTTTTCTGCAGTATACAAAATTTGATACAAATAACGACAGGCGCCGAGGCGCATACCGACGATAAACCCATTGTCGAATTCAGCCATGTTGCCACCAGTGAACTCTATCCGGAAGTTTATGACGAGCTCATCAAATATAAGGAACGCCTCTTCCCCTATTTGCGCGATATTCATGCCATGGGTGATATGGTGCAGGTAACCAATCTCTTTCGCTATTATGAAGATGCCATGGGCGACGTCATCAAGGGGTTGTTTCTCTACCGGATATATGAGAGGCAGGCGGTGCAATATCCGGAAGAGATCGAAAAGGCGGTCAAGCTGGTAACCAATGCCATCGACTATCAGCCCGACAATACCTTTGCCCTGATGCTCTATGCCGATCTTTTTCGCCATTTTGATCTGGCCAAGGCCAGGCCCTATCTGCAACGCGCGGTTGAAGAACAGCCGGATTTTGCCAAGGGTCATGTGTTGCTGGGTCTGGAGTGCATGGAACGGACCAAACTGGACAGCGCCATTGCTTTTTTTCAAAATGCCATCGATATCAATGAAAATTTTGCCAACGCTTCTCTCAACCTGGGTATCGCTTATGCGCAGAAACAGGAATGGCCACTCTCGGAAGAAGCATTGACAAAGACGGTCGAATTGCGGCCCGGGAACGGCTTTGCGCACTCGAGTTTGTCGCAGGTCCTCTATATTCAGGATAAATTCGACCAGGCCATACACCACGCTGCCAAAGCCGTAGAGCTTTTCCCCAATCAACCCAATTTTTATTTCAATCTCGGTATGATGTACCGCAAAAAGGGAGAGACAGATAAAGCCATTCAAGTCTTTGAACAGGGGCTAGAGCTGGCTCCGGCGGATGAACGCGCAAAGTCTGTTTTACAGGAATTAAAATCCGGTTCATGATCAGAAAGAAGTTTATGATCAATGTAGGATTTATAGGAACGGGGGTTATTTCAAGTCTGCATGCCAGAGCTTATACCAAACTGGATCATGCGAAACTGGTCGCCGTTTGTGATACTGACGTTAACAGGATGCGGCAAAAGGCCGCGGAATGGAATGTCGGCAAAGAATACGCCACCTATAATGATCTGCTTGCGGATAAGGAAATCGATGCGGTTGAAATCCTGACCCCGCAGCATCTTCATGCTGAAATGGCAGTGGCCGCGATCAGAGCTGGTAAACATGTTTCGGTACAAAAGCCCATGTCCGTGACCCTGGCGCAGGGACGAGAAATGGTTGAGGCGGCGGCAAAGGGGAAAACGCTGACCCGCATTTACGAGAATTATCGCTTTTATCCGGCCATTCAGCGCGCCAGGGAGCTTATCGACGCCGGTGAGATCGGCGAACCGCTTTCCATTCGCTGCAAATTGACCAACGGTTATGGCGGCAAGGGTGAATTTGCCCATAGCAAATCCGAGGCCTGGGACCGTCGCGATGACATCGAGCTCAGCGGTGGTGGCGCTGTTACCTTTGATCACGGTTATCACATCTATTCACTCGCCTGTTATTTCATCGATACCGTCGAATCGGTGTTTGCCTGGATCGGCGAGCGCCGGGATGCAGATGGCTATAGCTGGGATTCCCCGGCCATGATCTCCTGGAAGTACGGCGGGAAAACCCGCTTCGGGGTTTGGGAGCAGGTGTGGTGCGAGGATCTGGCGATTTTATCCGATTACTATTCAGGGGAAGATCGAATAGAAATCAGCGGCAGCCGCGGATTGCTCTGGATTACAAAGTGTACATCGCAGTTTTGGCAGGTTCCGCCCCTCATTCTTTTTCGCGACGGCCAAATGACCTCCTTTCACCACCTGGAAACCGACTGGCAGGCCAGCTTTGACCGCTGTACGCGTAATTTTATCGATTCTATTCTGGGAAAAGACAAATGTGAGATAGACTTTCCTGAAGCATTTGAGATTCAAAAAATGGCCCAGGCGGTGCAGCTATCTGCCGCGGAACATCGTATTGTTAATCTAGGCGAACTCAAATGAGGTGAATATGAAAGCACTATTGATCAATAAACCCGAAGATCTGCAGATCATCGATGTCGAAAAGCCGGAACCCGCGAACAACGAGGTGCTGGTCAAAGTCGAAGCGGTGAGTCTCTGTAATCAGCACGATATAAAAGTGTGGACCGGCGGGTATAAGCGGTTGCAATATCTCGAATATGGCATTCCCGGCTTTCCCGGTCATGAAGGATCCGGGAGTGTGGTCAAAACCGGTAGCAAGGTGACCTCTTTACAGGAAGGGGATCGGGTCGTCATGTCCGGGCTGGGCGGTCCGCCGCTGTACCAGGAATACGTTACCCGTGAAGCGGATCAGGTGGTCGCGTTTTCTTCTCATCTTGATTTCGAAGAGGTAGCCATGGCGGAATTGCTGGGCTGCGTTCATCACGGCATGCAGAAGATAGAAACGTGGAAAGACAAAACCGTTCTCGTCTCGGGAATGGGCCCGGCTGGTCTGGGTGCTCTGCAAATGGCCAAAGCGCTGGGGGCCAAACGGGTTATCGGTACGGATATCAATGAGAGCCGTTTGAAACTGGGAGCTGAACTGGGTGCCGATAAAACCTATGATGCCAATCTCGATGACACTCTGTTGCATTTACAAAAAGAAACTCCCGAGATTGTTTTTGAATCCTCGGGCAATTCAAATGCCTATCGCACCTCCGTTTCTACGGCCCGAGAGGCTGTGATATTCTTTGGCTATACGGAGCAGGAAATTTGTCTCGATCCTTATCCCATTTTTGATCATGAATTGGCTATTTATGGGGCAAAATGGCTAGAGGTCACCGATCTCAAAGCCGTGGTGGAATTTATCGGGCAAGGCAAAATCAATAGCCGGCGGATGGTGTCAGAGGTGTTGTCTTTTGAGGACTATATAACCGCCATCGAACTGGTTAAAAATGGCCGGGCAATTAAAGTGATCATGAAACCCTGAGGTGTATGATGTTATTGGGACTGGACAGTTACAGTTTTCATCTGGCTTTTGCCAGGCATGAAGATTTTTCCTGTGATGAACCGATTGATCTCTTTCAATTTATCGACCGCGTTTCGAAGCTTGGATTTCATGGTTTTCAGATCGATCCCATGCATCTTGAATCGGATAAAGCGGATTATGTTCTACAACTCAAATCGTTAGCCGATGAGCGGGGATTGTTTGTGGAGCATGGTATTATGAGCGTCAAACCGGAAGATATCATTGCCGGGATTCATGTCTGTCAGATGCTGGATTCACCCATATTGCGCACGTTTATCGGTTTTGACCGCTTTTCACCTGCAACCAATGTCAGGCATGAGCTCGAACAAGCAAAACTCGATATTTCACGTTCCCTGAAAGGATTACAGGATGCCGGTGTCTACCTGGCGATTGAAAATCACGGCGATGTAACCAGCGAAGAGCTGGTACAGCTGGTACTCGATATCGGCGATCCGCATGTTGGAATTTGTCTGGACGTCGGCAACAGCCTTTGCGTTTTGGAAGAGCCGATGCAGGCCTTTGAACGCATGCTGCCATATGCGCTCACCACGCATTTTAAAGATTATATGCCGGGTATGACCAATTTCGGCTGCAAAATATACGGGACGGCTCTGGGAAGTGGTATGTTGCCGGTAAAAGAAATGTACAAAAAGATTGTTGATCAGGGTAAACTCGACAAGCTGATCCTGGAAATCCCTGTTGAAGCTGAAAGCGCGGTAGAAGCTTCCCTGGCAAAAGAACAACAGGCCATCGAGGCCAGTATCGAGTATTGCCGAAAAGAGTTGAATTTTTAACTTTTTCTCTGCTCTCGGCGGTTTATCAGCGCATGATACCGAGCGCAGATTTTAACCGCAGAGGACGCGAAGGAACGCAAAGAAAAAAACAGATATACATTTTGATGGTTGAGCCTATATAGATATTTTCAGAAATAAGGTAAGATTTGAGTTGTTTAAAACAAGTACCAGTCAACAGGGTTATTTATTTTTTCTCGGCGTTTCTTAGCGCTCTTGGCAGTCTATCAGCTTATGGTACCGAATGCAGAGTTAAAGCGCAGAGGATCCTAAAAACAAACATTTACGAGGATGAATATATACTATGAATTCAAAAGAACGCGTTTTAACAACGATGGCCGGCAAAGAGCCCGATCGCGTCCCTATCGGTGAATTTGCCATTG
>WJMF01000218.1 GCA_014728085.1 Candidatus Zhuqueibacterota bacterium | reverse complement strand
TTCAGAACGCATTAATCTTCCCCGGCCGCTGCTTATGACGCTGTACAAAACCGGATCTTTCCGGCATATCCTGTAAAACGGATTGAGATCAAGATCGAGATTGAAAATATGCCGGCATTTTCCAATGAAATGATCTTTATGGGGTGTTATGTCGGTATCTGCATTGAGATATAATATCGTTTTTTCCCTTGTTTTTTCTTCGGATCTTACCTGCAGGACGACCGGAGTCTGATTCGGCAAACGGGTGGCCCAAAAGAGGGTGCCGGATGGGGTGTGCCAGTAAAACGGAACCAGCTGGAACCAGCCGTGTGAATAAAGGACAGCCTGAAAATTAAAGGGAGATGGTATTTCAAGGGCTATCTGAAGCATAATTTGAATCCTTTATGGTGATAATTCATCTCATGTAGTACAAACAAAATTTGAGAAAATTGCAAGAGCAGGAGTAGATAAAATGGATATGAAAATTACGTTTCCGGAAAATTTACGAGTTGACGCTCAGTATGGGCCTTTTAATATTTCCACAAATCAGGATGGCACCACCCCGCCTCCATTTGCGTTATTCTTGGCATCGATTGGAACGTGTGCAGGAATTTACGTGTTGTCCTTTTGTAAGCAGCGTGGTCTGTCGACTGATGGTATGGAGATTACTCAACAGATGGATACGGATCCTTCGACGAGAAGGATAAAAGATATTCGTTTGAATATCAAGTTGCCCAACGGGTTTCCGGAAAAGTACAAAAAAGCGGTCATTCGCTCGGCGGATCAATGTGCTGTCAAGCAGCACCTGATCAGCCCGCCACAGTTTACAATTCAGACAGTAGAAAACTAACTAGTCGAAATTTATTTGCTTAAGGTACCAGTTTTGTGGATCGACAACAGGGATAGTAGAAGATATAATCCTTACCGGCTCGGATCCCAGAACAGCGGTTATCGTTCCACCGGAATAGTTCATTTCTACAGGCATATTAAATGTGATATTATCGGTAAAGACGGAAAAAGTCGTATCATTTATAGACTTTATTTGAATTATCGGTAACTCTGTTGTATAGAGATAAAAGCGCAAAAGCTCGGAGATGTTTTTGTCAGAAAAATAGTTGATAAAGTCCTCAGTAGAGGTCATATTGTCATACGTAAAGGCCGAATCATTAACGAAGGTATAGAGTGTTTTCATCAAGGTGCTATCACCGGCAACAAATCGCAGCGTGTGCAATAAATAGGCGCCTTTGTAATAAATATCGGAATGATAGGCTTGCATGGAGGTAGCATTCTTTCTGCCGACCACAGGGTCGCGATTGCGAATCCGCGGACGTATGCGATCAAAAAAAGCGTGATAAGCTGATTCACCGCCTTTATCTAAAAGGTAAAGCGCTTCACCATAGGTCCCGATACCTTCATGAATCCAGAAATCGCTCCAACTTTTTGCAGTTACCTTATTTCCCCACCATTCATGAGCCATTTCGTGTAACATGAGTTGATCGTACACAACGCCTTTAATTTCTGTTTTATGAAAATTATTGCCATAACTGTTGATGGTCTGGTGTTCCATGCCAAGGTAGTCGGTTTGTGCGAGAGCAAACTTTTCCTTTGCAAAGGGATATTCACCGTAAAGCTTTCGATATGTATATAGCATGTCAACAGCCATGTCAAGAAGACTGTCCGCCTGTGGTTTAAAGCCGGGAAGGGTATAAAAATATACCGGCATGGTTGAGCCATCTTTACAAAAATAATGTCGTTGCAAAATTTCATATTTTGCAATGTTGATGGTAATATTGTAATTGTTTATCGGATAGCGGCTCTTCCAGCAATAGGTAAGCCATCCCGACTCCGGTTGCTTGACCTGGCGCAGCAATCCATTGCCGGCGCAATAATAGGATTCCGGCACGGTAATATTCAGAGCAATACTATCCGGTTTATCGGATGGATGATCTTTGCAGGGAAACCAGATTTTAGCTCCCTCCCCCTGGCATGACACTCCGATCCAGTGATTGCCTTCATTGTCTTTTGACCAGTTAAATCCTCCTATCCACGGTGGTTTTATGGCTTTCACCGGTGATCCCCGGTATTCTATGCTTAATTTGATTTTTTCGCCTTTTATCAATGGCGTTGGCAGATGAATCCAGAGATTATTCTTTTTTCGCTCAAACGTCAAGAGATGATCCATGTATGATATTTTGTCAATCTTCAGGGATCTGACCAATTGCAGTTGAATGCGAGCGAGACTGTCTCTTAACGATTTCATTTCAACACGGGTAACACCGTCTATTTTTTCTTCGTCCGCCAGAATTTTTAGGGTGATATCATAAGAGGAGACATCAAAGGCGGCTTGATTGTCGCTTATTTTACCTCCGGACGCGAGTATGCCGGACCTGTGGTGTCGCTTGCAAATGACGGCAATCGATATCAAACCCAAAAGAACAAGGCTACCGATGATGATGGCAATCCATTTGAAAAATCGCTTCATTTTTTCCGCCTCTTTTTTGCTGCAAATTCGGGCGCTTCCTTAATGGTTTTGCCCAGGATACCGAAGGCCCTTGCCAACAGTTTGTAGCTTTTTTGGTTTAGTTTTGCCGGTTCTTCACCGACATCTCTCCAACCAGGAGTGCGCAAATCATCCGGCGGGATAATCAGTTTTTCCCAGTTTTGAAATAATTTGCCCCATTTGCTGGCAAGTATTTTTTTTACCCGTTTGAGATGTGTCGGATACCAGAAAAAGTCATGATAAACAACGCTTGCAATATAGGACCAGGGGGCCAGGACGGTTTTCAGCGACCATTCAAGCGGTTTTTTCAGCGGGCCCCAGTATATTTTGTGCTGCATTTTGCTGGCAAATGTCATTTTTTTGAACGGTCCGACAAAACTCCAGTTTTCCCGTATCACATCTTCATCTCCAACGATTTCAATATTTTTGACATCTCCGCATCCGAGTTCGAGCTCGTGTGCCAATCTTACATATTTGAGGTCTTGGAGCGGATCGAACCCCATCAGTTTTGCGGCGACGGCATCTATTGCCACCTGATCCGCAGAGGCGAGCAGTACATTTTTAACATAGGGCAGCATACAGCGCGGTCCGGGCCCGTCACCGGCAAAAGTACCATCCATAACAGCAAAGACACCCCGATGAATTTTTTTCTGTATCATGAGCAAATCCACCAGAGTTTCATGAATGACCGGATGTGTCCAGTGGCGTTTTTCGTTGAGCAGGCCGCCGAAGGCATTTTTCATGGCGCCGGTTGTCGTGGTAAAAATGTGAGTTTTAATCGTGGGTAGATGAATTATATTTTCTCCGATAAAGCGTTTGGGAATCATAAATCCTTTAGGATAAACCTCATTAAGGCATAGAAAATTATCCGCCAAATCCCCGACCGCGTCACGTATGTTTATCCATTCTTCCCCTTCATACAAATGTAAATTTCGAAGACCATGTGCATCGGTGACCGTGACTTGTTTGTTTTCCCGTTCCCCCAGGTGAGCATCAATGACAACTGTACGGTTATGGCAACCGTGGATAAGTCGGGAATCATAGCCGTCGCGTTTCATTGTGCGGATAACACCATCAAGCTGCCAGGGGGTAGTCGAACTACCCGGATAAAAAAAGTGCCAGCTGATATTGATCTTCAGCGCCGTATCAGCAGTTTTATCTATGTGGTTTTGATATTCCGCCAGATTCATTAGTCTGTGATAATCATCCAGTACCGTTTCCGGAGAGGTTCTGACCGCAGCAACGTTAACCATTTCAAGTCCTCACATTAACAGGTGAAAAATTTATTGATAATACCGACAAAACCCATAAAGCGCAGAAGTATACTTTTATCAGCATCAGCGATAGTGAATTATAGTAAAAGATTTAACATGCTACCGACGATTATGGTAGATAATATCATCACCAGGGTGGCTTTGAGCATATCTTTTAGCCCCAATTCTCTGATCATGACACTAAATGTTGCAATACACGGAAAGTACATGACCAAAACCACCGAGGCGATAATTGCTTGTTCAGTGTTCAGTCCTAACGGAATTAGCATACCGACCGCGACATCCTTTCGCAAAAAGCCGATGATCAGGGCACCAACGGCTCCCGGCGGCAAGCCGAGAAGCGTTGTGAACGTTGGTCCGATAATCCGTGCAAAAAAATCAATGATATGTAATGAATAGAGCAAGTTGACGATGAGGACACCCAATAAAACAAAAGGTACGGCTTCTCTAATATAATGAATCATACGCAGCCATAACTTTTGCGCCAGTGCTTTGATGTAGGGAAAACGGTAGGGAGGGATTTCTACAAAAATTTCCGGACTTTCCCCCTTTAAAATGCGATGAAGAAGGATACCGAGTACAACCCAAACCACGAAGAGACTGGCAAAAACCGTCAAACCGGCCAAGGGACCATAGGGACCGATTAATCCCATGATCATAGCGAGTTGGGCCATGCAGGGCACGGCTATGGCCATCATTGTTGCGGCAATAAATTTTTCTTTACGCGTTTCCAATATTCTGGTGGCTAAGGCTCCGGGCACATTACAACCAAGCCCAAGAAACATGGGAATAATCGCCAGTCCATGCAGACCAAAAAAGTGCATGATACTGTCCAGTAAAATTCCAAGTCTGGGGAGATAGCCAAGGTCTTCTAAAAAGCCAAGTACAAGGTAAAAGGCAAAGATATAGGGTAATACGACCGCAATGGGTACATATAAACCGGTGGTCAACAATCCCAGGGATTCAAGATATTCTATGTTTTCATATTTTTGATTACCCACAAGGATTTCATGAACAATGCCGCTGCCTTGTAACCAACCTGAAATTTGTTCTACCAGGGGTGCCCAGAGATGATGAAAAAAAGGATCAAAAACCCAACTGATCAGGGATTCTCCAATGAATCGAATTATTAAAAAGGACAGCAACAAGACAAGAGCGGCTATCGGAATACCGTAAAACGGATGAATGGATGCTTCTTCAAGTGATTCCCGCATCGTATGATGGCGATGGCTCAGGGTTTGCACCTGTGATACAATACGTCCTATTTCCAGCCATTTTTCCTGAGGGACGTACTCCAGCGGGCTGGGTTTTGCTTCCGGTAATCTGGATACCAGCTCTTTGATTCCCTCTCCTGTAACACCACAGGTGGTGACCACCGGAATACCGAGAAATTGTTCCAGTTTTTCTGTGTCTATCGATACTCCGGTGTGATTTGCTTCGTCCCAAAAATTGAGCACCAGGATAATGGGGATTTTTTTTTCAATTAAATCAAAAGTAAGATTCAGATTTCTTTCAAGGTTGGTGGAGTCCAGGATGTTAATAAAGGTGATATCTTTTCGTTTCTCGGCTTGTGCCACCAGATCCAGCGCAACTTGTTCAGCTTTGGATTGTGCTTCCAGTGAATAGGCTCCGGGGACATCGATGACTTTAATTTTTTCACCTTCCAGGCGCATATAGCCGGTGGTATATTCTACAGTCGTTCCCGGATAATTGGCAGCAATAACCTTGACGCCAGTCAAGCGGGAGAAGATGGCGCTTTTTCCGACATTGGGATTCCCAACAAGCAATAGCTGGTTCACAATTGATCCTTTTCTATCCAGATTTTTTTGGCCATGCCGTAGCCGATAGCCGCTTTGGTGTTGCCTACTTGTATGGATATAGGGCCGCGAAGCATTTGAGCTGATATTTTTTTAATTTTTGCGCCCAGATTCACTCCGAGTGATTGTAACCTTTTTTCAAGCTTGTGACCGCCGTTGATTTCGGCAATCACGCCTTCTTCTCCCATTTTCATTCGTGTAAGATCAACTTTCATAGCATCCTCATTCGATCGTTGTAAGACGTTCAGAATTCTGTTGTAAAACCGACCTGTGCCCAGAATATGCAAATATCAGTATCTCATTGCTGTATTGCAGCATATCTTCATACGATGTTTTGTGCATGATAAATTCCGTAACAATGTTTGCATAAAAAGAACACATATTATGAATAAAAAATGGCGATAGATTCGTCGTTTTATCCTTTTTAAGTTTTGTGAACAGGGTATCATAATACTCTGTAAATCGTTCGATATATCTGTCTTTAATATCCGGAATTTCTGATCCCCATGATTTAAAGAAAATAAGATCGAGCTCCTCACGATAGGTGTCAATGAATTTCACGAGTTTTATAATTTGTTTTTTGAGTTGGTCAATATTTAGTGTCGGTTGCCAGGAGCCGGATTCCTTTTCCAAAAACAAAAGTGTTTGGTCGATCTTACTGATCGCCGGATCAATGATCTCCCGAAAGAGGCTGTTTTTGTTTTCGAAATAGTTGTAAATATTGCTTGTGGTCACCTCCGATTTTTCCGCAATGGTGCGCATGGAGGTATTCAAGAATCCCTGGTTTCGGAATTCTTTTTTTGCAACCTGCAGTATTTTTTCTTTAACTTTATCTTTTTTTACCTGCATATCGTTCTCACAATAAAGAACATTGTTCTCTATTAATTTGAATATATTTCTTTTTTCAATCAAATTCAAGAGAAAATTTTGACAGGAAAAGAATACTGGGGTTTAGTTTATCCAGGTTTTGGTCGTGAGTGAATTAAAGTCGAGTATCTTATGCAACTCTTTATAATGCATTTCCATTCTCTGGCTTTTTCTCGTTGCCTGTAAAAAGGGGCTATCAAACAGTTTCCAGTTATTATAATCCACAGCAACGCCGTTTACGCTGGGAATTTCTCCAAAGGTGAAGGCAAGGTCCTCTTGATCCAGAGTGGTGAACAGCACAGAAGGCTTTGGTGATGTGTTGGTAATGATTCTTAATTTGCGCACGGCTTGTTTGAAATCCTCGAAAGAAGCAAACTCTTTTTGGGCTGCGGTTTGAACAACAGCTCCGTTGTGCAATTCACTGCTGAAATATCTCCAATAACCATCTTTTTCAATCCATTCATAGGGGGCTAAAGGATAAAAAGCTATAAGCGCTTGACCGCCCTGGCAGAAAATCCAGCCGGAATCATCGGTTTCGCGCCGGCTCAGGGATTTCGGGAAAAAACCATTAATATGTGGAAACCGGGTTTGAGGGGGTATATCGTATAGGACGATTAACGATTTTCGATGTTGAAAAGCACGTTCATAAGGAGACCCGCCTGTCAGTTTTTCAGGAGAGTCATATGTGGTTTTCGACTTGACGATAGCATCGACAATCAAATCGGTTTCATAGGTAAAGTACATTTTTAATTCATCGGCAGATGAATAGGGATGCAGGGTAAAGAGGGTGTTATAACCCTGACGGGGTGTATCACTGCTCCAGGTAATGTCCCAGGTATGTTGTTGAATAGGCTGTAACAGCCCGCCCTGGATGGAGCCGAGGGCGTAATCATTGCATATATAATTATATTTATACACGGGTGCGTTTCGTTGTTCGCTGTAGCGCATGCGATGTCTGGTTCGCTTGTATTCTTTGTGTACATAAGCTTCTGAGCGGTCATTGGCAATGTGATAGAGGATTTCGGGTGGCTGATAACCGCTTATGGCCAAAAAGAGACTTTGACCACTTGGCCGAAAGAGGGTATTGCCGAACAGGAGCCAGGAAAATGCAGTTGCAGTCGTTTCCCAGCCGTTTCTAACCTGACGCGGATAAATGCGGCTATGCCCGCCGACATAAAAACCCCCCAGATTTTCAGCGGCAAAATCAGCCACAAGATAATCGAGCAACATTGCCGCGCGTTTTTGCATTGCTGCGTCTTTTGCAAAAGCGGATAAAAGCGCTACCGGAGCCATAAAGCAGCCGTAATAATCAGGTGAGTCGAATTCTCCCTGGCCCAGAGACGTGGTTAATTCAATCCAATGTATCAGGTATTCCTCGGCTTCGCGATGATTTTCTCGTGAAGTTTTACCGTTAAACCAGGTGTTACCTGGATCATTCGGATACATTTGTGTGATCAGATACAGAGAGGCATAATACATAGCCCAATGATTCTCTGTATCCCCGCGAAAGGGTGTATACGTTTTCCACAATGTCCGCATTTTCGTTCTGATATTCGGGGGGAAAAGATCTTGTCCGAGAAAAGAGACCATTACAAACGGATACATCCAAAACATATCTCCGCCGGGATTTTGTAAGAGTGTGTCCAATTTGGCAAATGTGGTTTCCAGATTTTTTCGCAGATAAAGATTTGCAGCGATGTGGAAATAAGTGTTGTTTTGCAAAGAAGCATAATAGTCGATCAGTGAATCGCATCGAGTCTGATATTGATGTGCGATTTCCGCCGAATGGGGTGGATGATATATAGAATGGGCCGGTTTTGGCTGGTTTTGCTTTGGCGAACAAGCCATCAAGAGCACAGAGATGACGGTTAGTGGCAAGAGTCGTTTTATCATAGTTACCTCGTAATGAATTTCATATCAGAAACCAGAGCACCGCTTAGACCGGCATAATTCCAGGATTTTCCAAAATCCTCACTAAAATATACACCGTCTCCCATTGTGCCAATCCAGAGGCGCTGTTTTTCGTTGGGGTCAAAGGCCAAACCGTGAATATCGAGTGTTTTCAAGCCTTTTTTGTTTTGTTTCCAGGTCTGGCCACCATCTCTGCTGATGAAAACGCCGGTCTGATAGCCACCAGCGGCCATCAATTTCGGATTATTTTGATGTATAGTTACTTTATAAATTGTTTGATCCTGAATGTCTCCTTCAGCGGTGCCCCAGGTTTTACCCTGATTTCGTGATATCAGAACGCCGTGTTTTTCAGTGCCGGCAAGCCAGAGGCGGGGTGTTTGTCGGTTTGAAATGATATCTTTTACAGGCACAGGCAAGGGCCCGGTTGGTTTCCAGCTTTCCCCCTGATTGGTGGATAAAAACAATCCCTCTTCGCCGCCTGCAATAACCCGTTGCAGGGACGATGCATCGCACTGTATGGTTTGCGTAAATGTTGGATTGAGACCGTTATTGCTCTCCCTCCAGGATTCTCCGCCATCTGTTGTTTTCCATATGCCATATGATGTAGCGATATAGACGAGATGATGATCCAGTGGATGAATGGAGACATCGCTTACTTCTGTGACCCGCCAATCTGTGGTGATTTTCCATGATTGGCCTCCATCCAGCGTTCGCAACGCCCCGTTACCGGCGGCAACGAACATATAATCAGGGTTTTCCGATGCCGTATCGATAGACCAAATGGGAAGGTTTTTCCAACCGATATGGTTCCAGGTCGTGTCCCCTTGCCATAGATAGAGACCGGTAGGCAGGTTTTTTGCGCCAACGATATAATTTTCCCGGATCAATACAGAAACATAGAGATTTGACTTTGCTGTAACCAATGAAATGGTCGGGAAAAGAAAAATCAGTGTCAGAAAAAGTTGTTTTTTCATCATCTACTATCTATCCATTCTTTAACGGTTATATTTTTGAAATCGAGCAAACGATGCATCGATTTGTAATTGATCTGTAATTTCTGGCTGTTCCTTTCGGCTTTTAGAAACGGTCCGTCGAAAAGTTTCCATGTATTATAATTTACCAGAGATCCGTTAATCTTTGGAACCTGGTCATAGGTGAATTGCATTCTGGTTCCGTCTAATGAGTTAAAGTCGACCGAGGGCAGGGAGTCCATTTTTGTGCTTAATTCCAGTTTGAGTATAGCGTCTTGAAATTCTTTAAAAGAGTTATAATTGCTCTCCACATCGGCCTGTACCACGGCTCCGTTTTTTAATTCCGTGCTAAAAAGCCTCCAGTTATTTTCCTCTTCCTGCCATTCATACTCATTCAGAGGAAAATAGGCGATAAACGCGTTATCGGCATGACAAAAAATCCAGCCGCTGTCATCCACCCGGCGTCTTTTCAGACTTTTGGGGAAAAATCCGCTGATGTGAGGAAAACGCGTGTCTTTGGGAATATTATAGAGGACGATCAAGGCATTGCGGTGCTGGACGACCTGTTCAAATGGGGAGGCCGATGTCCATTTATCCGGGGAATCATAAGTGCCTTTTGATTTAACCACTGCCTGTGTCATCAGTTTGATTTCTTCCGGAAAATACATTGCCAACTCATGTCCTGAAGAATAGGGGTGAACGGTAAAGATTGTATTGTATCCCTGACTTGGATCATCGATAGCCCAGGTGATATCCCAGGTGTGTTGCTGGATAGGTTGTAAAAGCCCACCCTGCAAACAGCCCATGGCGTATTCTTTTCGCATAAAGGTATATTTATAAACCGGAGCGTTGCGTTCGTCGCTAAAGCGAAGACGATGACGGGTACGTTTCAATTCTTTATGAACATAAGGTTCGGAACGGTCATTTGCAATGTGATAGAGGATCTCGGGTGGTTGATAGCCGCTTAAAGCCAGAACAAAGGCTTGACTACGGGGTTGATAAGGGGTATTACCGAACAACAACCAGGAAATGCCGGCGGCCGACGTTTTCCATTGATTCAGAACCTGTACCGGATAAGTACGGCTGTGCCCTCCGACATAAAGACCATTCAGGTTTTCCACGCTAAAGTCTGCAATGAGATAATCGAGCATCATACCAGCTCGTTTTTTCATTGTTTTATCCTTACTCCAGGCATAAAGCTGAGCCATTGGGATGATGTAAACACCATAATAATCCGGAGAATCGAACTCTCCTTGTCCTTTTCGGGTTGTCAGCTCCATCCAGGAAATCAGATAATCACGAGCCTCTTGATGATTTTCCTGGGAGCTCCGTCCGTTAAACCATTTATCGCCCTTATCGTCGGGATACATTTGAGTGATGAGATAAAGCGAGGCATAGTACATCGCCCAGTGGTTTTCGGTATCCCCTCTGTAAGGTGTATAAGTGCGCCAGAGCTCTCGCATCTTTTGCCGGGTATCGTTTGGCAGAACATCTCGGCCTGTAAATGTAACGGTAATGAAAGGGTACATCCAGAACATATCACCACGGGGATTTTGCATCAGGGAATCGAGTGATTTGAGTGCCCGGTCGATGTTGCGTTGACGATAAAGAGAGGCGGCAACGTTCATATAATGGCCAGCTTGATGATCGGCAAAATAATCAACGAGTGAATCGCAACGTGCCCGGTAGCCTTTAATCATTTCTGCGTATAGCGGTGGTTGATATTCAGGATTTTTTTGCAGACCATTTAAATCTTGCTCATCAATTTTTACACAGCTTATACAGATCGTTAAAATAAAAAGCAAAACAAAATAGAGTTTCATCTTTGCTCTCCTGTAATAATACGGTTTCAAGCGTTTGCCTCATTGAAGGTAAAAATATGCAGGGACGAAGAGTTTTTGCTGTAGAAAACAACAGCATCGACAAGCCCGGCCAGCACCCGAATTTTTGTACAAATGCGCGCTAAAGGTCAATACCGCCAGCAAAAGATAATAGTCATGTTTTTGTTTTCAGGGCTGATGAAAACGTGTACCAATAAACTTTAGCGTCAGACCTTCTGTACGGAACCGCGTGACACCTGAGCATGCGTGCTAACGGTATAAACCAACAGCAACCAAATATATTTTTTCATGTATACGTCTCTTTTGTTTGCAATCATACAGTCAGAGACATTGCTTCTCAGATATCCAGTTTTCTTCTGTTTACCTGATGATCATAAGCAGCGATCACATCTTCATAACTCAACATGCCCAATAAAATTCGATTGTCGCGGATATGGACAACCGGGATTTGTTCATACTGAAAAGTGGTAAATTTTTTCATCGCTGATTTCAAGCTCTCGGCCGGTGTGACAGTAACCGGTTTATTCATTAAATCTTTGGCAATAAGAAAGGAACCCATTGTATCTTCAAACAAAACAGAACGCACATCTTTGAGGGAAATGATGCCGACGATATTATGTTGTTTGTCTACAACAGGGAAATAATTTTCCTGATGCTCTGTGACCATATTTTGAAACTTGGCAAGAGGGGTATCTTCAAAGAGTACAGGAACATGTGACATGGGGTGATAGGCTTGTTCGACCATGATTGTATCGAGCACATCTATCGTAAAGTCACCGAGGTGGGCTGGAGAATCTGCCATGCGCCGGACTTGTTGTTCATAGAGATTGATTTTGCTCGTGGTGACATACGATGTTGAGCTGGCCAGCATCATCGGAACCAGGAGTTGATACCCTCCGGTCATTTCGCTGACCATAATCATTGAAGAAATAGGAACCTTGGCGGCACCGGCGAAAAATGCACCCATCCCCACGAGCACAAAAGATGTGGGATTATCGATCATTGTGGGAAAGAGTTGTTCAGCCAGTTGTCCGAAGGCGCCACCGAGCATGCCGCCGATATATAGTGAAGGAGCGAATACACCACCGCTCCCCCCCGAGCTGATGGTGAAACTGGTAGCGAATATTTTGAGAAAAGCGGCGATCAGCATAAATTGAATTGTTAATTCACCATTCATGGCTTGTTGCAGATAGCCATAGCCGGAAGCAAGAATATGGGGAGCAAAGACACCAATGGCGCCGATCATGAGACCGCCAATAGCAGGTTTAAAATGGGGTTTTATTCGAATACGGTGAAAAAATTGATCGCGTAAGCCATAAAATGTTTTTATATAGAAGAATCCCACCGCGGCGCACAAAAGACCAAGGCCGGCATAAAACAGCAATTCCACCGGATGATTGAAGACAAATGTCGGGGTTTTAAATAAAAACCCCCATCCAAAGCGGGCTGTAAAGATTGAATAGGCCAAGATGGATGAAACCAGTGCAGGGATGAGTCCTTTTGCCTCAAAATCGCGGCGATAGAGAACTTCTACCGCGAACAGAGCCCCACCCAGGGGAGAGCGAAAGATGGAGCCAATACCCCCGGCAGCCCCAGCTATAAGCAAAATACGCCGTTCATCATCACTCAGACGGAGGGTTTTAGCGAGATGGGAGCCAAAGCCTGCTCCGATCTGGGCAATGGGGCCCTCTCTGCCGGCGCTACCTCCCGATCCAATTGTAATAATCGAGGCGATTGTTTTAATGAAAGGAACGCGTTTACGGATACGTCCGCGTTTATGATGAAAAGCCTCGATCACAGCGTCGGTTCCATGTCCTTCTGCTTCCGGGGCAAAGGAGAAGACCAGAAGACCCGAGATCAACCCTCCGATCGCCGGAGCCAGCAAGACGATCCACCAGCGAATAGAAAGCCCGGCAATTGTTTCAACACCGCTGGTTTCGCCGTGAGGTTCTGGTGGAAAATAGTGAGCCAGATGATGAAAGGTTAAATGACTCAACCAGGAAAGCAGGGTAAAAAAGAGAATAGCCCCCAGCCCCGCTATGATACCGACAATAATGCTGGCGAGAAACAGCCGGCCGGTTGTACTGATCGCATAACGGTTAAACAGTTGTCTGGATTTTACAATTAAGTTCATAAATCTCTAATTTTCTGCATCTGAAAAAATATGAATTACATCGGAAGGTGATTGAGCTTTTAGCAGAGCTTTGCGAATGCCTTCTTCTTTGAGCAATTTTGATAATTGCGCTAATACCTTGAGATATTCACCAATGGAATCTGGAGGGGTTCCCATTAGAAAGACAAGTTGAACCGGTTTTTCCTCTTCTATACCAAAGTCGACTTTGTGTGTCAAGCGGGCAAAACTGATGATAATATTGGGAGCGTACTTGCTGCGTGCATGCGGCAGTGCGATGTTATTGCCGATAGCAGTGCTTCCCAACTTTTCTCGTTCTAAAACTTGTTTGAGGAATTCTTTTTCATGTGTGATGGCTTTATTTTTCTTCATCAACTGGACGATCTGGGCCATCGCATTTGTTTTTTCTTTGGCATCAAGGTCGAGAAAAAGTAGATTCTTTTTTAAATAACCGGATATTCGCACTGGATTATCCCTCCCTGTACAATGCTCTTTGTTTTCCAATCAAAAAAAAAGACAGCACACCGTTTTGCGCTGTCTTAAAGCCGGGCCGATAGAATTGAATGAAAATTTACTAAAAACACGGTTTAAAGTCAATTGTTTTTTCCTCAGTTCAGGGGTCGATCATTAGCTTGTAATTATACGTTTTTTTAAGCTCCTGCAAATGTTCTGTATATGCCATTCGCTTTTTATCATTCAACAGTCGCCGTTCCAGCTCGCCTTTTACCTGGTTGAATGGACGGTTTTCCTTCTTACGATCGATCACTTTCAGGATGTGATAACCGAATTGGGTTTCAATAATATCACTAATTTGACCAACCGGAACGGAAAAAGCGGCAGAGTCGAATTCCGGTACCATCATTCCTCTTTCGAAATTTTCATAGAGGCCTTCATTTTCGCCTAAACCCGGATCCTCCGAGTATTTTTTAACCAGTTTGACATAGTTTTCACCCTGGCGTGCTTTTTTAAGAATTGTTTTCATTTTTTCCAGCGTTGCTGCTTTTTCTTCTGCCGTCTCGTCCTGGGTTGAGAGCAGAATATGACGAACGGTGGCGGTTTTATCCTGTTTATAGGCCTTTTTCAATTCTTCCTGGGTTATGGAGAGCTTGCTGTAAACATGTTTTTTCAGATATCGATCAGAAATGAGCGATTTTTCGATATCATTGGTGACGCTTTCAAGGGTCAAACCAGACTCGTTTAACATATTGATGAAATTTTCCTTGCCATCATTGTTTCGGTATATATGTTCGAGTATGCTATCGATTTCGGTTTCAGTTACGCTGATCCCTTTTTCTTTGGCTGATGCCGCTATCAGGGCACTGTTAACGTAAGAATCCAGATATCTTTTGAGGTAGGCCTTTAATTCGTTGGCAGACAGCTCTTTCAAGCTGCCAAGGTCATTTGCCAAATTTGCGTTCATTTCATGCAACAAAGAGGCGGCAGTCATCTCAAAAATATCGGATTTTGCCAGGATTTGATTAGAATCCGGGTCAAGGAAAGAGACTTTACGGGAAAGCACCTTGGCTGTTTCATATAAAGGGGAATCAGGAGAAATCCGATGGGTTTTGTCCTTTTGACACCCAACAACCAGAGCAAGGGTCAAAAGGAGAGCCAGTATTTTGTTCATAACACCTCCTATATTAAGAATAACGAATCCATTTTATGACCTCTGGTAAACTTGGACGCTTACCATACATCAATATGCCTACTCTAAAGATACGTCCGGTAATCCAAATTAAAAACAGGATTGTAATAATCAACAGAAAAACGGAGCTAATAATTTCGGTGGTGGAAGCGGCTTCCAGTGAAATTCTCAAGAACATGAGAATAGGGGCGAGAAATGGGATCACGGATGCAACCGTTGCCAAAGTGCTGTTTGGAGACTCGAGAACGGGAAACATGAGAAAAAAGCTGATAATAATAAGTATCATTACCGGCCACTGCAAATTCTGGGCTTCGCTATCGGAATTGACCATTGCGCCAAGAGCAGCATAGAGCGTGGAATAAAGAAAGTATCCCAATATGAAAAAAATCACAAAGGCCACATATATCATCGGATTAATAGTGGGAAGAGACAGTTCATTTCCATTTGAAGCAATTTTTTGTACTAAAAACACACCATAGTTGGTACCAATAAACATCAGAGCAATCCAGACGAAAAACTGAGTCAGTCCGGCGGATCCGATGCCGAGAATTTTTCCCAACATGTAATGCAGGGGTTTTACAGAGCTGACGATGATTTCCACGACTCTGGAATTTTTATCTTCGATTACACTTCGCATAACAAAAGAACCGTATAAAATTAGAGCCATATAGAGAGCAAAGACAAAAATATAATTAAGTTGGAAAATCGTTAGTCCGCTTGCTTCTTCGGCTCCGGTTAATGCTATTTTGTAGGTCTTTGCGTTTACAAAGGTGGTCAAGTCATTAACGGTTTCGGGATCGAGCCCGCTATCGAGTATGCGCAGATTGTTGACGGTTCTGGTGACTGAATTTTCAAGCATGTTTATGAATGTAAAATTGCTGATATTTTTACTATAAATGTCAAACGTGTTTGTTGTAAAGATATCAGCGGGGAGGATGATCAGTGCATCGATTTCATTTTCGAGAAGCTGAGGGTTCAGTTCATCCAGGATGGTTTCAACATCTCTACCGGTTATCGGCAGGCATCTTACCTGATATAGATTGTTGCCTTTTTTGTCCTGTTTTGAATTTTCCAATGACTCGGCGAGCGGATTACAAACTTGGTAGGTGAGGTCCAGCACATAGACCGATTTTTGTTCTTCTATGTTTACTTTGCTGAAAATCGCAGGCAAAAATCCGACACCTACAACAAAAAGCGGGAAAAGCAGCGTGCCGATGACAAATCCTTTTGTTTTAACTCGAATGATATATTCACGTTTCAAGATCGCATATATCTTGCTCAAAGGGACTCCTCCGGGTTCAGGTTTTCTGTTTTACCATATTGATAAAGATTTCATTAAGCGATGGTGACGTAACTTCAAAGTGGGTCACTTGTACCTGTTGCACAGCCTTTTTGAGAATTTCTTGCGTAAGAGCATTTTCGGATGGAATAATTTCTACATAATTGCCATAATCATCGAATGAGTTCACCAGATCTTTGTCGAGGAGAAAATCGGCCTGGCCGTTGTAACTGATTCGAATCCGGTTTTCACCAAAACGAGATTTAATATCTCTGATTTTTCCGTCCAGTATCTTTTCCCCTTTATTGATGAGACAAATGGTATCACAAATTTTTTCGGCATTCTCCATGAGATGGGTGGAAAAAATAATGGTTGTACCTTTACGTTTTAAATCCAGAATTGCATCTTTTATAGCATTGGTACTAACCGGATCGAGCCCGCTAAACGGCTCATCCAGTATCACCAGTTCAGGATCATGTAACATGGTACAAATAAACTGTAGCTTTTGCTGCATTCCTCTTGAGAGTTCTTCTATTTTATTATCCTGGTTGTCCCGGAGATCTAATTTTTCCAGCCAGCTTACCGCCTTGGAACGTATGTTTTTTGGCTTTTTCGACTTGATTTCAGCAAAAAACAAAAGCGTCTCCATGACCGTCATCTTTTTGTACAGGCCACGTTCTTCCGGTAAATAGCCGATCCGATTTCTGATTTTCAAGGTGTTGTTTTGATCGAATATTTTTATATCACCGCTATCCGGCATAATGATGCCCATAATCATGCGAATCGTGGTTGTTTTTCCTGCACCATTTGGTCCCAGATAACCACACACCATACCTTTTTCCAAGCTTAAATTGATATTATTGACTGCCTTCACTGCCCCAAAAGATTTCGTTACGCGATTTAGCTCCAGTACATTCACAGTCTCTCCCTTACACTAGAACAGATAATTTTATTATTCAATAAAAGGAAATGTAGGAAATTCAGAATCCATTCGCAACAAACAAAAGAATTATTTTCGATCAGGATTCAATTAATTACAGTTGAAGAAAAAATCAATCAATTAATTGTTTGACTTTAGGATAATTTTTATAATTTAAAGAGGGAGCAATTATGCAAATAGAAATCGTTAAAGCCACGGTTGACCATATTCCGTATATAGCTGAATTTCAGGTTCAAATGGCGTTTGAAACAGAGGAAATGCGGCTTGAGAAACCCAGAGTATTGGCCGGGGTGAAAAAATTTTTCCATCAACCTGACCGGGGTTTTTATCTCATCGCAAAAGTTCAACCGAACAAAATCGGTGGCTGCCTTCTGGTACAGAAGGAATGGAGTGATTGGCGTAACCGGGAGGTTTGGTGGTTGCATAGTGTTTATGTTTTACCAGCTTATCGCAAGTCAGGCATATTCAGACGTTTTTTTAAGCAGATCGAAGCGCTTGCGCAGGAGCACGACATTGCCGCTATCCGCCTCTACGTTGAAAAAAACAATTTACCTGCTCAAGAGGTTTATAAAAAACTGGGCATGAACAATCAACATTATGAACTGTTCGAAAAAATGCTGATATGAACTCAATACGATTTGTTTTTATCATTATATTTTGTGTTTTCGATGTATTATTGGGACAAAATCATGTCACCGCGAAAGCAAAAAAGGGTGATGGCGTATACGCTTTGGTGCGCCGGTATTTCCTTACGCCTGTGGGAGATTATGTTGACAAATTCAGAGAAATTAACGATCTCGACGACCGTCCTCATTTGATCTATGGCAGAACCTACAAGATGCCTATCTACCGTTTCAAGTTTGACGGCAATACCATTCGTTCGACTTTTGGTTATCATGATTATTCTCATGCCAAGAAGATTCAAACGTATAACGAGACGGTTTACCGTGCGGGCTTAAAAGCCAATCCCTACACCGAGGATCACGATCTTTGGGTGCCCTTTTTGCAAGTGCCGGGAACGGCTCAAATCACTTTCGAGCCGGCCACGCCGGTATCGGCTTCAGCATCGATTTATTCGGTTTTCGGCAAAAAGTACGAACAGGTTACCCGCAAGAGTCTTAAACTCGATAATTTGGTATTCTATCTGGTAAGCGGGCACGGCGGGCCTGATCCCGGAGCCGTTGGCAGGCGCAATCAACACCTTCTTTATGAGGATGAATACGCTTATGATATTACGCTTCGTCTGGCGCGGCGTCTTTTAGAGTATGGCGCCAAGGTGTATGTCATTGTACGCGATCCGGATGACGGTATCCGCGATGCTTCTATTTTAGCCGGTGATCGGGATGAATATTATTTTGGCGGATCTGCGATTTCAGCAAAACCGGTCAGGCGCCTGCAAGGCCGTGTAAATATTATCAACAAATATTATCTTCGCAACCGCAATCAAGCCAGACAGCAATATGCGGTCATTTTGCATGTGGATTCGCAAAGCCGGTCGCGGCGAATCGATGTGTTTTATTATTACAAAAAGGGCGACTTGAAGAGCAGAAACCTTGCTTTATATCTTTACAGAACCATCAAACAGAAATACGATGAAAATCAACCCGGTAGAGGGTATAGAGGGATGATCACTTATCGGGATCTTTATATGTTGCGAAAGACCCGACCAACGTCGGTTTATATTGAACTGGGCAATATTCGCAATCCACGCGATCAGGATCGTTTTATTGAAACCAATAACAGACAAGCTTTGGCCAACTGGCTTTGCGAAGGTTTGCTGCGGGTTGCGGAGACAAATCAGTGAGCCTGGTACCCGAATCAATCTCCTTCCTTTATCTCTTTTTACTTATTTTTTTCATATAATTTTTTTATACTATTATTGAATACATTATATATTATATGAGGATCGACAATGAAATTATTAAAAGGGTCTATACGTCGTTTTTTACGAGGAAGAGCAAACCGGCTGGATCCTGTGGTGATGATTGGCAAGAAGGGATTATCGGAAGAGGTTATCCAAAGTATCGAACGAGCCCTTGAAGATCACGAGTTAATAAAAATCAGATTTCTCGAGTTCAAAGAAGAAAAAAAGGCATTGTGCAAAGAAATCGAAGCGCATTGCCAATGTGAATGTGTCGGGATTATCGGTCATGTTGGCATTTTTTATCGCCAGCATCCGGAGGAAGATAAGCGTAAAATTGAATTACCCGACTAGATTAAAAAAGAGGAGTAGAATTTTGGATACGCTTGACTTTGACAAGGGGCGTTACATTTCACCCCGGCAAAAACCCGGTTTGTTGTTGCGGATTTTTTCTTCTTTATATGTTTATGCCCGTTTTGTGGCCATTGTTTTCAGTGCCAGTTCGAAAGCCAAAAGAGGCAGTATAGACCATAATGATATCGTAACCTCTTCTATCAAGGTGATTCGCTCCATGGAACGAATTGGCGTCCGCTTTCAAATCAGCGGACTTGAATATTTGAAGGATATAGAGGGTCCCTGTATTTTTATATCCAACCATATGAGCACGCTGGAAACGGTAACCATGGCGGCTTTTTTCCCCCATCGCCGGGTAACATTTGTGATTAAAGAGAGTCTGGTAAAATACCCCGTTTTTCGTCACATACTCTTATCCATGAAACCAATTATAGTCAGCCGCAACAATCCGCGTGAGGATTTCAGGCAAATGATCGAAACGGGGAGCGCTCTCCTGCAAGAGGGAATATCCATTATTGTATTTCCCCAGACCACACGCACCCTGAAATTTGACGCCAGCAGATTTAACACCATTGGAATCAAACTGGCAAGACGGGCGAATGTGCCGGTTATTCCTGTGGCGTTAAAAACAGATGTATGGGGTAACGGTAGACTGATTAAAGAATTTGGTCCGGTAGATCCGAATAAGGATGTCTTTTTTCGTTTCGGGCCACCGTTGAGGATCCACGGAACGGGTAGCAGAGAACATCAAAAAGTAATAGAATTTATTAAAACCAATCTCAATAGCTGGGAAGAGATGAACACTGCATTGCCGTCATGAACCACAACAGTAAATCGATTCGACATATATTGCAAACTTATTTCGGCCATGAATCATTTCGTGGCAAGCAGGAATCTGTAATACGTCGTGTTGTAGAAGAAAAAAAGCACAGTCTCGTGATTATGCCGACGGGTAGCGGTAAATCCGTGTGCTATCAGGTTCCTGCACTATACGAAGAGGGCGGTGCCATAATAATCAGTCCCCTGATTGCTCTGATGCAGGATCAGGTGGACGCTTTAAAAAAGAAGAAAATACCGGCAACCTATATCAATTCAACCGTTTCCCGGGCGCAGCGTTCACAGCGATTAAATCAATTCGTTACAGGACAGGTGAAACTCTTATATGTTACGCCTGAACGGTTTCGCAAACCGGAATTTGTGGAAAAAATACAAAAGGCAAAAATTTCTCTTTTTGCTGTCGATGAAGCGCACTGTATCAGCGAATGGGGTCATGATTTCCGTCCAACCTATTCGCGCCTCGGAGAATACAGGCTGTTGTTAAACAATCCTCTAACGATCGCTTTGACTGCGACGGCAACCCCTGATGTACAGAATGATATCATCCAGAAACTGAACATTAAACCCAAAGCGATCAAGGTTTTTCATCAGGGTATCGAACGCCCCAATTTGCGTCTTGAGGCTGCGGAGGTCATGTATAAAGATGAAAAACCCGAAAAGATATTGCGAGCAATCGAGCGTTACCCGGGATCCGGTATTATTTATTTTTCGCTGATAAAGACGCTGGAAGAATATTCTGATTTTTTCAAAAGAAAGGGAATCGAACATACGATATATCACGGCAAACTCGACGCCAAACAGCGTCGTCAGAAGCAGCGCTGGTTCATGTCTCCCAATGCGTTGGTGCTTGCCACCAATGCTTTCGGGATGGGTATTGACAAGCCTGATATTCGCTTTGTGATCCATGCTCAGATACCGGGATCCGTTGAATCTTACTATCAGGAGATCGGACGTGCCGGCCGGGACGACAAGCCCGCTTTATGTTATATGCTTTTTCATCAGGATGATCTCGCCACGCAGATGGAATTCATAAAGTGGTCCAATCCTGGGGCGGATTTTTATCATCGATTATATTTTTTGTTGCAGGGGAATGAAGAGATTGTTAATCAACTCGGATTGGAATATTTGCGGGAAGAGTTGAATTTCAAAAATTCTCAGGATTTCCGACTGGAAACAGCTTTGGGCATGCTGGACAGGTACGATGTTATTCAGGGGTCATTGTTTGAGCGCAATTTAAGCGTTATAGATGAATTACCCGAAAAACTGCGCGATGATGACTATTTGGAAAATAAACGAAAACATGATCAAAAAAAATTGTTAAGCCTCGTTCATTATTTTCGTACAGAAAAATGCAGGCGAATCTATATCTCCGAGTATTTTGGATTCTACGATGAAAAACCCTGCAATAACTGTGACATTTGCGCGCAAAAGTATTTATCAAAATGAGACATAAAAATGAACCAAGATCAGCAAGATTTCTATCAATCATTGCGAAAGAAAATTAGAAAATGGCTGGATTCCAAAGCCGGCCAAAACAACAAATGGACGGAATATATTATTTGGGCTCCTGACTTGTTTCATTTGCTGGTCAGGTTGTCTCTGGATAAAGATGTTCCCTCTTCCGAGAAAGCAAAATTAGCAATCGTTATTGCTTATTTTATCTCTCCGATCGACCTTTTACCGGAGGCGATTCTCGGCCCTGTCGGTTATACCGATGATATCGCTCTTGCCGCTTACGTCTTAAATTCTATGATCAATCGCATCGATCCCCAAATTGTAGAACGGCACTGGGCAGGAGACGAAGAGGCCCTCAAGGTCATTCGTCGAATCGTAGAGGTGGCGGATCAGATGCTGGGGAAGGGATTGTGGCAGAAAGTGAAAAAATATATACAATAGTGAGTGGTTGTTGTTTTAAAAAAAGGTTTTCATAAAAAATGAAATGGGGTAATATGAAAATACCGATATTTCAGGTTGATGCTTTTAGCAGCAAATTGTTTCAGGGTAATCCGGCTGCAGTGTGTCCGCTGCAGCGTTGGTTGCCGGATGAAACTTTAAAAAAGATTGCCAGAGAAAACAATCTGTCGGAAACCGCATTTTATACAAAATCCTCTTCCTCAGGGTATGACATTCGATGGTTTACTCCTGTTCATGAAGTGGATTTATGCGGCCACGCAACTCTGGCAACAGCGTTTGTCATTTTTCAATCCGATCCAGCTTCTCTGATTCACTTTAATAGCGCTAGCGGCCCATTGTCGGTTGAACGAAAAAACAATTGGCTGTTTCTCGATTTTCCGATTCGCGAGGCGGCTCCCTGTAACCCTCCTGAAGATTTGATAAGAGGTTTGGGATTTGAACCCAAAGAATGTTTTTTAAATCGAGATTACTATGCTGTTTTTGACTCTGAATCGGTGATTCGCAATCTGCAACCAAATCTCTCCCTTTTCAGGCGACTTGATGCATTGGGAGTATGCGTAACGGCTCCTGGTAGTGCAGTAGACTTTGTTTCCCGTTTTTTCGCCCCTAAAGAAGGTATCCCGGAGGATCCGGTTACCGGCTCGGCCCATAGTACACTTGTACCTTTTTGGTCTAAGCGGATGGGCAAGAAAAAGTTGAATGCATTACAACTTTCAGACCGCGGTGGTGAATTGGAATGTTTTCTCGCTAATGAACGGGTTAAAATAGGAGGCAGGGCCGTTCTTTATATGAAAGGGGACATTTACTTACAGGATCAATAGCGTCACAGGCTTGGTTATTTTTTATCTATTGCGGTGGCGTCCAGATCGGAAAATAGTTTGCTTCTTTCACTATTTTTTGCCCTTGAGGAGAGAGGACCCAGTCAATAAATTTTTTGACCACACCTCTTGGCGTGTTGACCGTATAGAGATAGAGATAGCGCGTGATCGGATAAAGGCCGGCGATGACATTGGCATCGGTGGGTGCGATACCATTTATATTACAGTGTGTTAAGCTTTCTGCTCGTCCCATACCTCCATATCCAATGCTGTTGGGGGTTCTCAGTATTGTGGATTCAATCGAATCGGTCGTTGATATCATGATTGCATCCGCGCTATACGATTCCCCCTGTAAGACGTGCTCCTTAAAATAGAGATGGGTCCCTGAGTTGGGAGGTCTGATAAGCACTTTAATGGGCTGATTCCACTCAATTAACTCGCTCCAACTAATGATTTCTCCGGTAAAAATTTTTTTCAGTTCTTCCATGGAGAGAGTCCTGACAGGATTGTCTGGATGCAGGTAAACGCTTAGAGCATCTTTGCCAACGAGAATGGACACCCCGACAGCACCAAATTCTTCGGCAATTTTTTGGGCTTCAAGTGACCTTAGCGGCCGTGATGCTGCTGATATGTCAGCCTGATTGTTTATGAGTGCCTCGATACCCGTTGCGGTTCCCCCTCCTTCCGTATAGATTGAAATTCCGGCATGGGTTTTCATAAATTCTTCCGCCCACAATTGTAGCAGGGGAACCATGGTATCTGATCCTTTGATTCGAATACGCTGAGCCTGTTGAGGCAAAAAGGTAGTGCAAGAGAATAAAACTAGAATAAAGAGACACATTCGAATTACAACTGGCTTCATTCGCTATCTCTCCTCTGCGATGGATTGCAATCGGGCTGTATTATAAGAAACGCCGGGTTTCCATTTGATCTCTTCTTCCAGATTGGCGAGGTACCAGGTAAAAGCAAATAAAAACCGGGTGTGCTGCAGAGAGGCTTGAATATCAAAATACTGATCAAGGTCATCAAAGGGGGTATGATAGATGTTTGTTAGCCAAAAAACAATTCTATCCAGAGCTTCTTCCCGGGAAAGACACCGGTAGTCAAGTCCTTCCATCGTCAGCATGGCCGGTATACCTGCTTTGGCGAAGGCGATCTGATCTGACCGGGCAAAAGATTCTGTGCGCAAGAACTGAGAAGGTATCTGACTGACTGTCAGGCCCATGAATTGGCTGACAGAGGAAAAATGTATCCCGAGGTCCGACAGGTCGGCACCGATGCCGACAATATCGTTAAATGTGTCGAACATGGCCAACCCGTCGATATTGATATTGGCGATGGTTTTATGTAATGGCACGAGCGGATGGTCAATATAATAACTGGATCCCAGTATACCCTTCTCTTCACCAGTGAGGAAGAGGAGAATAACGGAGCGCCTGGGTTTGAGGTTCATATTTTGAATGGCATCTCCGATTTCAAGCAAGGCAGCTACTCCTGCAGCATTATCAAATACACCGTTATAAATAGAGTCGCCCTTCGCCGGCTTTCCAATCCCAAGGTGATCATAATGAGCCGACAGCAGCAGATAGGTTTCTCCGAGTTTTAGGTCACTGCCGTGAATGATGCCGGCAATGTTGTTGCTAAAAAAATCCCGTTCCTCGAACTGACCGCGAAAAGAGAGGGATTTACGCAGCTGAAAACTTTGTATAACTCCTTTACGGTCCATTTTATATACGTCCTCGAGAGAAAAAGAGGCGTTTTGAAAGAGGATTGCCGATTTTTCGGGATTGATGATCATGCTAAAATGTGATGCTACGGAATAGGCGAGCGTGATTTCCTCGAAACAATAGGCTCTCTGCCAGTCCTGCCAGGTTTTGTGGGGATTTATCCTGGGATTTGGAATAACAATACTTCCTCTGGCTCCTCTTGAGATAGCCAGTCGCTGTTTGGATTCGAGATATGAATATATTGACGCGGTATTGCCCATAAAATAATTAGGGTTCGTTGAAGTGGGTTCACCCTCCAGATAGACGACAATTTTTCCCTGTACGTTAACGGATTGATAATCATTATAATCCCATTCCGGGGCAATGATACCGTATCCAACAAAAACCAACGGTACCGGATTGGGAATAAATGTTTGCGCCCCTGATTTATATAGGACATAATCTTTTTCAAGGGAAAGCGTTTCTTTTGTTTTATCGCCGAAAAGCGTTAGTTCTGAAGAAGCCAGTGGCATGCTGCTATGCATGGGAATGGTCTGGAAATAGCTCTCTTTTTCTGACAAGGGCTTGATACCGCATTTCGTCAATTGCGATACGATATATTCCGCTGCCAGTTTTTCCCCTTCAGAGCCGGTTGCGCGTCCTTGTAGAGAATCGTCGCCCAGACAGGAGAGATGCGTCAGCAAGTCGGCTTGTTTAATGCTATCGTTTGCCGCCAAAAAAGGCAATATTTTACCTTGGCCATAACAGGCAATTACGGCTACAAATAATAATACAATTGAGCTTTTAATCATAAACAACATCCCGGTTCGTCATATTTATATAAAAATATAATTATTTTTCAAGGATTCAAACAGAAAAACGAGCAAACTCTCTTGATGATCGGGTTTAACGGAATATAGATCGAGTCGTAACTGTTGTAAATTGAAAACGATGATCATATTTAAGAGGTTAAAAATGAATAGCAGAAGAGATTTTCTAAAAGCAATACCAGCGGTTGCCGGTGCCGCAGCGCTGTCAACCAGTAGCGCCTTTGCTCAGAATGGCGAATCTTTACCGGTTGATCAAAACGGTAAATATACCTTACCCTCCTTGCCTTATGGCTATAATGCCCTGGAACCGCATATCGACGAACAAACCATGCGGCTTCATCATGACAAACATCATTTGGGATATGTCAATGGGTTGAATGCGGCGATAAAAAACCTGGAAAAAGCCAGAGAATCAGATGATTATAATCTGGTTCAACATTTTAGTTTAAAACTGGCCTTTCACGGATCAGGGCATTTGTTGCATACCCTATTTTGGCAAAACATGTCTCCTGACGGTGGCGGAAACCCAAAAGGAGAGTTGGCAGAAGCTATTGTGGCCAACTTTGGCAGTCTGGAAAAATTCAAGAAGCATTTTGTTGCAGCCTCGTCCACGGTTGAAGGAAGTGGATGGGGGATTTTGGCGTTTGAACCCCTTGGCAAAAAAGTAGTTGTCTTGCAAGCCGAGAAACATCAAAACTTAACCCAGTGGGGTGTTATACCTCTTTTGGTGGTTGATGTCTGGGAACATGCATATTATTTAAAATATCAAAATCGACGAAAAGATTATCTAAAAGCATTTTTAAATGTTGTAAACTGGGATGATGTATCCAGGCGCCATCAAAAAGCTTTAAAATTGCTTTAATCCCGATTCGCAAGGCGGTTTGTCAGATTCCCAAATCGAGCTGTATTAAAAAGTCCAAAAGCAGGACATTGAAAACAGCGATATCTATATCATCGCTTTTTGCCGGCTTTTTTAATACAGCTCTATACATTTAATTTTTGCAGGGACGAATTAAATGTTTTTTTACACCAGACTGGGCCGGAACGGATAAAGATATTAATTAGACAGACAGGAATTTTGTTTTTGAATAAGAAAAATTAATCGTACCTTTTTCCGGTCAGAGGAAGATTGAACAGTAAGTTTGGTTATGGTCAGGCTCCCATTTGAAGAATACTATTAAAAAAACACTTTTTTTCTTTTTGACAAGTCTTGCCTTCTCATCGGCTACTCCAACGGTTCGATTTGAAAATATAACGCTCGAGCATGGTCTTTCCCAGAGCATCATAAATGTTATTCACAAGGATAGCAAAGGATTTATGTGGTTTGGAACCGAGGATGGATTGAATAAATATAATGGATATTCCCTTCAAGTTTACAAGCACGATCCATTTGACACAACCACTATTTCAAATAACAGCATATTATGTATTGCAGAGAATGAGAACGGTAATTTATGGGTTGGCACGTCTGATGGCGGGCTGGCCTATTTCGATCGGGGGCGGGAAACATTTAAAAACTATACCCATCAAAAAGGAGTGGATCATTCTCCTCGCCGCAATCGCATACAATCCATTCATCTGGATTCCCATGGTTACATATGGATTTTATATGATGAGGACACGCGAGGGTTGGATCGCTTTAATCCACAAACAGGGCATTTCGATCAATATTATCATTTGCCGGATGATCCCAATAGTTTATCCGATGATCGTGTTCGCCTTGTATATGAAGATCTGCAAGGAACAATTTGGGTCGGTACTGTCAACGGATTAAACCG
>WJMF01000044.1 GCA_014728085.1 Candidatus Zhuqueibacterota bacterium | reverse complement strand
GTTCTTGAAGGATTTGCTGACTCGGCAGCAAACGGGTATTTTCGAAGAGATGTCTCAATTTCTCAAGGCTGAATTGACGGAGATCAAGATGATATCGTGCTTTCGACATTGGCTTATTCTCTTGCTCTTTTTTTATCCGGCTAACGTTAGAGGTGAGCTGCAGTACGAGCGTCAGCGAGTGCTGTCAGCTCCACCGACTGGTTGGAGATAAATTTATTGATCCTGGGAATTCTCATCTTTCTTCTTCTGTCTCATTCCTAAGATAAAAAATATTCCACCTATACCGATGAAGACCAATCCCAGAGGCCTTGGTATCCCTTGCATTGCTGAGGTCATCACAATTCCCAAAGCAATTATTATTATCCCCATATATATTTTCTTTTTACTGTTTTCCATTGGTTGATTTCCTTTCTCTCCAACGTGTCCATCACCGGTGTAAACGAAATGTAATTATTAAATGCGCGTATCGAGTAACCTTGCTACCAATGCGCCTTACAAATCCATGCGTTCACATCCGGTGAATGGATGTGTTATGCATCCGATATTTGACGGACTCGGAAATTTTTTAAATAATATATAATTGGTCAATGAACGTGCTCGATTTCGATGCCAGGTGTTGACTCAATTTTTGAATGCGAAGTTATCCTAATTTCAATATGTTGATCCAATTTAGCCAAAAATGAAAAGAGGCGTTCTATAGAAAATCCTTTTAACCGGCCGTTTTTCAAGGCGGATATTTTTGGTTGATTTACTCCAAGTATGGTACCGGCTTTTTGTTGGGTCAATTTTCCCTCATTAATAATATCGTTTATAATTGAGGCCAATTTTATCTTGGCTAATTCTTCTTGGGGTTTTTCAAAATCTAAATCTTGAAATACATTTCCGGTACCAATGGTATATTCTTTATTTTCATTTTTTGTCATTTCATATTCCTTTGTCAATTTCTCTTGCTATATTAAGTCGATTTTTAATTACTGCAATATCTTCTTTGGAAGTTTTTATACCTTTTTTAGATTTTTTCTTAAAAGCATGTAAAACATAGATTGTTTTGCCCATTTTATAAACATATACACCGCGATAGGTGTCTTTGTCAAAATGACTGACTATTTCCATAACATGATCAAATCCCTTTAAAGGTTTGGCTTTTTCTGATTTTTTTCCCAATTGAGCTCGATAGAGTGCATAGCCCATTTCCCTCTTTACTTCATCGGGAAACTGTTTCAAATCCTTTAATGCCGATCCAATCCAGATAATCTGTTTTTGCAGTTCATTTTCCATTATTATGTCTCTTCAAGAAATATCCTAAATTTGGGATAAACATGCAAGAGATTTTTTTTTAAAATAAAGCTTTGTAAATAAACGGTGAATGTCTGAATACTTAAATGCATGATGGTGCATAACACTGCGTGTGAGCGGTGGTCATTCAACATGAACCGGAAAGCCAACAATATTTTACCGGACAAAAAATCTAGTAAACAACGCGACCATGGCCATCCGCTCTACACGATGGTGTACGCCCGGCATGTTCATGTACTGATGGGGTGCCCTGTCCTTTGGACAGCAAGTCCCCTGCCGGTGGATCACAAGGTACGACAAGATCGTACCACCAAACGACTAGTGAAAGGCAAGGGCATCGCGGCGACGCGTTATCTGAAGGAAGCCTGTAGCAAAGCGACGAGCTGACGAACAGAAACGTCATAGAAGGCCGATTCCGTGGCTGAGTTAGCACAAGATAACGAAAGCCATTAATCCAGTGGATACGGTAAATGACGCAGTTGCGGCGCGAAAGTGCATGGATTTATCCGGGGAGATCTACCCGACATGCGATGAACTTGACATGTACAGTTCCGGATGGGGCTCAACCGGAGACCACGCCCCGGCCTGTCTGGTTGCTATCGCCAAACAGGAGCCTTCGGGATACCACGAACCATGATAGCAATGCATGTTCAGTTTCATAGCGTCCCCAAAGGATGATTGGGTAGAAGTCAGCCGACGGCATAGTAGCCAAACGCTCAGTTTAATAGCTGAGACAAGGTGAAGGGCTGAACACCGAGATCAAGAAGGAGCACTGTCATGCTGTCTTCAGAGCGATGATCTCTGATCAGGGTAGCTGCTGAGTCGCGCATGGCAACCGCCAGTCTTGTATGTAACCAAAGGAGAACCATGCTGGAACAAATCCTGTCCCACAGCAACATGAACCTGGTCTGGAAGCGAGTGAAGGCGAATCACGGTGCACCCGGAATCGACGACATGACTGTCGACGATTTTCCGGCGTATATCGCCAGCCACTGGACAACCATCAAGCAGCAATTACTTCAGGAGACCTATCGGCCAACCCCGGTCAAGCGTACGGAAGTTCCGAAACGCAGTGGCGGTAAACGGCCATTGGGAATCCCGATTGTGCTTGATCGTGTGATCCAGCAGGCGATATTGCAACAATTACAACCCCTGTTTGACCCGGAATTCTCCGAGTCAAGCTATGGGTTTCGCCCGTATCGCTCCGCTCATCAGGCGGTAAAACGAGTCCGTGAACTGATTGATCAGGGATATACCTATGTCGTGGACATTGATCTAAGAAAATTCTTCGACAATGTCAATCACGACAAAATTATGTCCCGGTTAGCTCGACGGATAAAAGACAAACGCGTATTACGTTTGATCGGCCGTTACCTGCGTGCCGGTGTGATGATCGATGGGGAAGTACATCCCACGACCACCGGCGTTCCGCAAGGCGGCCCACTTTCGCCCTTGCTATCGAATATCGTTCTGGACGATCTTGACAAAGAACTGGAACGACGTGGTCACCAATTCGTTCGTTACGCCGATGACT
>WJMF01000005.1 GCA_014728085.1 Candidatus Zhuqueibacterota bacterium | reverse complement strand
GAACGGATTGTCTTTTATATTTGATTTATCCTGTAATGTTTAAATAGCGAAGAGTGTGTAGATTCCGCCTGTAAGGCGGAACTACGAGCAAGTTTGTAGTCCCGCCTTCAGGCGGCATCTCCCCACAAGGCGGGATTTCCGAAAAGATTCAGAATGATGCCTAAAAGGCCTCACTAGAACGGATTGTCTTTTATATTTGATTTATCCTGTAATGTTTAAATAGCGAAGAATGTGTAGATTCCGCCTGTAAGGCGGAACTACGAGCAAGTTTGTAGTCCCGCCTTCAGGCGGCACCTCCCCACAAGGCGGGATTTCCAAAAAGATTTAGAATGATACCCAAAAGCCCTCACTAGAACGGATTGTTTTTTATATTTAGTTTATCCTGTAATGTTTACATAGCGGAGAGCATATAGATTCCGCCTGTAAGGCGGAACTACGAGCATGTTTGTAGTCCCACCTTCAGGCGGAATCTACCCACAAGGCGGAACCGTGAAAAACAGGTGGGTAAAAGATTTTTAACGTTTTTTTATTAAAATCAAATTCTGTGAATATTTGCAAGCGATCTCTTGTTATAAAAGGTAGAAATTCTATTTTCAGGTAAAATAATTATCGTTATTTCCCTGACATTTTTTTAAGGAAATTTGCTATGAAAACAACAAAAAAATCAACAGCAAAGACAAAGGCCCCGGCAAATACTAAAAAGACAGCAAGGTCCGGGAAAAGCATAGATCCCGATAAATTAAACGAAGAAATACGCAAACGGGCGCACGAAATTTCTCTCGAGAGGGGCAATGAAGACGGTGACTCCATGTCCGACTGGTTAGAGGCGGAAAGAGAGATAAAAAAGAAATTCAGGCAGAAATAGGCTCGGTAAAATCTTAAAATGCTCAACTGCTGACTAGTCTCAAACCAGTTGAGACCATACAAAACTGACAGGCAATCGTTTGCGTAGCAATGCTGCGATTTTTAACAAATCGAAAGGGATATTATTCGTCCTGACCCCACCTTTATACCCATCTGAAAATATCACTCTCCCATGTTTGGTCGGTATACAATTTCATTCCTTGAGTACTTTTTGTTTTACGATGATATTAATGTTGTATAGTTGCAGGCATATTTATATTTTTTCCGGTATCAAGAGTTTCATGATCTCATGTTTATAACCTCCGCAAAGGTGAGCTTGCATTGCGAGTCAAAGCGACAGTATTATTTTTTTATTTTATTTCTTGACATATAATGCTTTTAGACTTATACTAAATTATACTATTCTTACGATTTTTTCTTGCCGCGACGCCCCCCGAACGGATCAATGTACCATTCTGTTCTGTATTTTATTACCACTTACAATTACCTTTACAATGAGGGGACAAATCGTTCAATTTATGGAGGGGTCTTAAAATGAACAAAGGTAAAGCGTATTTTGTTTTTCTGTGTCTGGTTTTTATGTTTTTGATATTTCAATCATCATACGCCGCTGATGTTCTTTCCGGCAGAGTTTATGAGGGCAATACCGGTACGGAACCACCCAACGCCAAAGCACTCTCCGGAGTGACGGTCACCCTCTATGGCTCGAACAATGAAGATAATCTGGGTACCCAGATCGCCAGCACCACAACCAACAGTCAGGGATGGTACGGATTAACGGCCCCCGAAGGCTATGAATTCTACTCGATTGTGGAAACTGATCCTTCCGGCTATTATTCGGTTGGGGCAACATCCGTCAGTGGAACGGTCATTAGCAATAACCGGATTCGCTACAGCATCGCATCTGCGGTATTGTCCGACCAGACCCTGACCGGTAACAAGTTTTGGGACAAACCAAGGCAACCGGCGAACAATCCTCCGATTGCCAATGCCGATGGTCCCTATTCCGGTACGGCGGGCAGTGCTGTTACCCTGGATGGCACCGGTAGCTATGATCCCGATTCAGGCGACAGCATCGCCAGTTATGCCTGGGATCTCGATAACGACGGCCAGTACGACGATGCCACCGGTGCAACGCCATCCTATACCTGGAATTCGGCTACAACTATTACCATATGGCTCAAAGTCACGGATACACACGGTGCAACGGATACAGATAGTACCAGGGTTTATATCGAATCACAACCACGGCCCTGTTCAGCTGCTTTTACTGCCGGGAACAGACAAGGGTGTGCGCCGCTGACTGTCAGTTTTACCGATCAGTCCAGCAATGTCCAATCCTGGCATTGGGCCTTCCCGGGAGGTACCCCTTCCAGCAGCACGCAACAAAATCCCACTATCGTCTATTCAGCCCCGGGTACCTACCGGGTGATGCTGGTAATCATCAGTACCTCCGGCCAGGTGGATTCGACTATAAAAGTGAATTACGTTGTGGCGGAAAATTGTCCGCAGTCGTGTGAGGCGGCATTTGATGCTGAACCACGAGAGGGATGCACGCCGTTAACCGTCAACTTTACCGATTTGTCCACCAATGCCCAGTCCTGGCAGTGGGAATTCCCGGGGGGTACGCCGTCGTCGAGCACGAATCAAAATCCTGCGGTGATATACAATAATCCCGGCACTTTTTCCGTTACTCTGAAAATTGTCTGTGAAAGCGGAGCCGTCGATTCGATCATCAATGTAGATTATATCACCGCCAGGGAATGCGGGGACAGTCTCGATTTCGGCGATGCCCCTGATCCTTCTTACCCGACCCTGCTGACAAACAACGGTGCCCGGCATGTGATAAATCCCTGGTTTTACCTCGGATCCGGCATCGATTCAGAAGGGAATGGCATTCCCACAGCGCTTGCCGATGGAGATAACAACACCGGGGCAAACGACGAGAATGGCGTTACCATGTCACCGTTTATCGCTCCCGGACAATCGGTACCCATTACCATTGTTGCCTCCGATACCGGCTTTATCAACGCCTGGATCGATTTCAATATAGATGGCGACTGGGACGATGCAAACGAGCACGTTCTCGCTGCGCAACTGGTGGTTCCTTTTGGGGGAAATTCATTTACAGTAAACGTACCGGCCGGTGCCAGTACCGGTTTAACCTACGCCCGTTTTCGCCTCAGCAAGGCGCGGCAGCTAAGCTATGACGGCCTGGCTGCGGATGGCGAGGTGGAGGACTATGCCATCGAAATCAGAGAACGCGAGGACGGCTCGATTATTGTAATTAAAGAGGCAACACCGGAAGACAACACGCCCTTTCAAATTTGTTCCCAATTAAACAGTTCCTTTTTTAATATACTTTGCACATGGTTAATGGATCCTTTTAATAATAAATTTACTATTCTGAATCCTTCCAATGTCATCAGCATCAGTGAAGGGCAAATTTCGGGCTGGGTGCTGAAAAACATTGCCATCAGCGGTGATACCGACAATGGCTCCACCGTCAATGTCGCAGGCCGGCGAGTGGATGTGGATCATGATCCGGGTGAAAACATCGTCATTACTTTTATCAATCAAAAGGGTGAAGAAGACTTGTATGATCTCGGCGATGCACCGGACGGCACAAACCATTCCGGCGTGGCCATGAATGCCTATTCGGGCGTTCCGGCACAGTTTCCGACTGTATTCGATGCGGCAACCGGGACACCACCCGGCCCCATGCATAAGAGTCCCAAAGCTGACGCCTGGCTTGGCGCTGATGTTTCCGGTGAACGCGATGCCGATATGATACCGGATAACGACGGCCCTACCAACATCGATCCGCCCAATGGTGCTGCAAACCGGGATGGCAAAGATGATGGCGTTAAAGTGCCTCTTGCGCTGCCGGCGTGTCAGCCGACCTATTTTACCTATACGGTCACCGTTCCTGCGAACACTGCCGGTATGGACAGATATGTCAACGTCTGGTTCGACTGGAATCGTGACGGCGATTGGCAGGATATATTCAGCTGTGATTCCCAAAATGATGCGCCCGAATGGGCAGTGCAAAACCATCTGATCTCAGGTACCCTTTCAGTCGGGACCTATTCGTTTGCGACGCCACTGTTCAAACCCTTTCATCCGGCCGCAAGCGGTAATACCCCCATCTGGATGCGAATTTCGATTGCAGATCAACCGGCTGGAAGCAGCTGCGGAGGCTGCGGTCCTGCGAATGGATATCAGTATGGCGAGACCGAGGATTATTATTTTGTTCCCAGAGAGGGAACCGGTGAGGAACTTTTTGATTTTGGCGATGCGCCCGATTCTCCCTATCCCACCTTGCTGAACTCCAATGGCGCCCGCCATGTGATTTCTCCCAATCTCTATCTCGGTACTGGAATCGATCCCGATGGCAATGGACAATCGTCTGCTCAGGCGGATGGCGATGACAAAAATATCACATTCCCGGGGATCCCCTATCCCTCCGGAGACGAGGATGGCGTTCAGATTGCCCCGATCGTGACGACAGGCACGTCGGTTCCGGTAACGGTTTTTGCCTCTGCATCCGGTGTGGTGAATGCCTGGCTTGATTTGAACCTTAATGGAAGTTGGGCAGATGTCGGCGAACACATAATTGCAGCCCAACCGGTGACGGCTGGAGCCAATACCTTTACCCTGACGATTCCCGCAGCAGCTCAATCCGGTCAGTCCTATGCCCGATTTCGCCTGAGCTCGGTGCGCAATATCAGTTATGATGGACCGGCCCCGGATGGTGAAGTGGAAGATTATCCCGTTGTTATTCAAAAGAGTGGTGAGGGCAAACTTACAATCATCAAGGATGCGACGCCCAAAGACGATACGCCTTTTTGGATATCTGTGGTTTACGGCGTTATGGGTGGTGCCGCGCCTTATCGCGATCCTTCCAACAACACGTCTGTGCTGCCCAATGCACCAACCGGAGTTTACCATATCGGCGAATTTGTCCCCACAGGATGGAACCTGACCGATATCGTTCTCAGCGGCGATACGGATAACGGATCGAGTGTTGATATCGCAAACGGCAAAATAGACGTAGACCTGGATGCCAATGAAAATATTACCGTGGTATTCAAAAACAGCAAAACCGGGGAAGAAGATATTTACGACTTTGGCGATGCGCCTGATGCGGCCAATGCGCCGATATACCCGACTCTGCATACCAACAGCGGAGCCTATCACGATGTTATCGACGGGTTTCATCTCGGGGCATTAATTGACGCAGAACCGGATGGACTGCCGACGCCTGATGCAATGGGTGATGATAACCTGAATCTGGATGATGATGATGGGGTGAATTTTACCACTCCACTGATACCGGGACAGCCTGCGGTTGTGGAGGTAACTGCCTCATCCCATGGCATACTCAATGCCTGGATCGATTTTAATGCCAACCAAAGCTGGGGCGATGCCAATGAGCATATATTCGCTGATGTAGCGTTATCATCCGGTAACAATAGTTTGAATTTCAATGTACCACCGTCCGCCGTGCCGGGACAGACCTTTGCCCGCTTTAGATTATCGCGTGTTACGGGTATTTCATTTACAGGCTATGGACATGGCGGCGAAGTTGAGGATTATGAGACATTCATCGAAGAAGGTGAGGGAGGTCCTCCGCTTAAATGGAATCAAATTCCACTTATCAATGAAGATCCGGATATGGCCTGGACGCCTTATTTTAACGGCTGGGATGCTAAAACTGTTTTTGACGGCACCTTTGTTGCCGATGACTGGTTCTGTAAATCACCGCGTCCGGTGACCTTTATTCACTGGTGGGGTTCCTATGTCGACTGGGACAGTACAGATGCGCCACCCATCGCTCCGCATGCTTTTCACATCGGTGTCTGGAACGATGTACCGGCCGGGGAGGATAAAGAGTGGAGCCATCCCGGGGCCATGATATGGCACTGGATGGTGCCGCGGGATGCCCTCGAAGAACGGGTCGCCGGCGACGATTTTCATCCCGCCTATATGAGCAAACCCGATACCTGCTTTGAATACCATTTTGACATTCCAAAGGATGAGTGGTTTTATCAGCAGGGAGATTCGACCGTTTACTGGCTCAGTATTGCGGCTGTCTATGAAGAGGTACCGGATGAATTTGTCTGGGGTTGGAAAACAAGAGAGCATTTCTTCCAGGACGATGCGGTCTATGTCTACGAACCGGTGCAGCCTGAAATCGGCGATATTGCCCTTGAAAACGAACCCATCGACCATGGCTGGGATTTGGCCTTTGTCCTTGGCACGGATGAATATGCGATCGACTATGATTTCGGCGATGCCCCGGCAGTACGCTACCCCACCTTTTTCGGCCAGAACGGTGCCCTGCATATTATCGATCCAAAGGTCTTTCTGGGGCGACGCATCGATGCGGAAGCGGACGGTCAGCCAAATCACTCTGCAAGCGGCGATGACATTGACGGAAGCAATGACGACGACGGTATTGTCTTTATCTCTCCAACCACTCCCGGTGGCACGGTGACGCTTGAAATCACAGCATCGATGAATGGTTACCTAAACGGTTGGATGGATTTTGATGACAACGGCAGTTGGGCCGATGCGGATGAGCAGATTTTTATCGATGAACCCCTGCCCGGCGGTCTTTCGACGTTTACGATCTCCGTACCGGACTATGCGGTGCCGCATGAGATATTCAGCCGTTTCCGCTTTAGTACCGTTCCGGGCTTGTCATTTGTCGGGATTGCTATAGATGGTGAGGTGGAGGATTATTATGTCAACCTCAAAGCAACCGCGGTGGAGCGTCACGGCATGGATAAAACGTTACCCGAAACCTTTATTTTATATCAGAATTATCCCAATCCGTTTAATCCGGATACAGAGATTTTGTTTGCCCTTCCGGAACCATCCGAGGTCAAGATAATGATCTTCAATACCTCGGGTCAGTTTATCAGAACCCTGACCTCGCGTCATTATACACCCGGCACACACCGCATCATCTGGAACGGCAGGGATAAAGAGGGTGTTTCAGTTGCCAGCGGTTTGTATTTCTATGTTTTACAGGCGAGTGACAGGGTTTGTAAAAAGAAAATGTTGCTGATCAAGTAAACAGTGTGTGATTTGTACTAATATTAAAAGCAAGCTGGCCGCTCCGGATATTTCCCGCCGGAGCGGCTCATTCTTCCGTTAACAATGCAACCTGGAATAGCAGTACTCATATAAAATCTATTTATACAAATGGAGTTGAAAAGTGGCAGGATATTCTGAAAATTGATCTGAGCTTAAATACTGACGAATTCCAAACCATTGGACGGTATACAATAGATGATGCTCAGTATTTTACTGGAAAAAACATCAAGATTACAAATTTATAAAGGACAAATTATTAATCTTTTATATTTATTTTTATTTTTGTTTTCCGTTTCATCCCGTTTAATAGTTTTGTTTTATTCAGCGTTCCTTAGCGGTTTTAACCAGCCTTAAATCTAAAGTAATAATGAACATTCTTGCACAGATTTTGATATAATTGAATTATCAATTCTTATTATACAGCACTTTTAATACAGCCCCTGCTTTATAAGACAAGGTTGGTTTTATCAATTGTTTCTTGTTACCGATTTGTATTCTGATTCGGTATGCGCCATACTGTCCCCCAAATATCCGGCCGGTGCCGGTCCGGTTGCGGCGGGTGCATATCCACCGGCCCCTTTGCCGGGTCGGGTTGATAATAGACGGTCAAAATAGTGCCGGGTTCCAGTTCGACCGAAGCCGGATATCCCAGATCGCCGTTCCAGGCATCTTTGCGCAAAATTACTTGATCTTCAGGATTCCAGGTCAATCCATCCTTGCTGACACAGGCGCGCTGACCAAAGGCAGCGCGGCGATGGCCGTAGGACAAAAGGACACGCCCATCGGATAATTGAAGCAGATGTGGCGGAAATCCCCATATGGGCGTGGGCTCGACCTCGCTCCAGGTCTTCCCCTGATCGTCCGAAACCGTCATGTGCAGGTAGTTCAAGCGGCTGGAATCGTCATAGGGCTTGGCTGTCGCCCGAATCATCATAACGATGCGGCCGGAGTCGAGTTGCAACATATGCGGTTCACCGAACCGCAGCCGGTCCGAGACCGGACATTCTATTCTAACCAGTTCTTCAAAAGCATCGTCCGGCGATGCAGCGCGGTGGACAGCCACCTCACCCTCATATCCGCGATACGTCGGCACCAAAACCGAACCGTCTTGCAGCTGCATTCCCCCATGAATGGCGCTTGGCCCCCGTCGCAGTTCGGACCAGGTGTAGCCGTTGTCTTTGGAAAACGCCACCCAGCTGCCGTGCCAGGATTTTGCATCGAGGTACTCGGGTTGTGAAACGTGCAAAATCCATTTATTGAGAATTTCCGGCGGATAGGAGGCGGGATGCAGACCCTGGTATGCTTCTACCGTCCAATGCGTGCAGGTGATCGTCGCCATGATACGGCCGTCGTTGAGCAGTGTGAGGCCGGCGTGGCGGTCATCGATGGGCGTGTCGAGGATAACCTGAGGGTCGGACCAGGTGCGGCCATTGTCGCTGGAGCGAACCAGCACAATCTCGCCATCCGGTCCCAGGTGCTCTTCCGAACGGCAAAAGGAGATGACGATATCGCCGTTCTGCGCCCGAATCATCGACGGCCAGGCAGTATAGGCGCGTGGATTGCCGTAGATGACGGTATGGTCGAGAATCTCGGCATTGTTTTGAGCCAGGGTATTTGTGATAAACGTGAACAGCGCCAAAGCAGAAATAAGAAATACGTTTTTGGATAGCATCAAGTGTTCTCCTTCTGTCGGGATTTTGCAAAATTAGAGCAGACAAAAATAAGAAAATTAATCGCATAATCAAAGTGGAATATATACCCAGATTCTGTGTTAACCAAAAAGCACAAAAAAAATAATCATATTTTCAGTTAAATTGTTCTACGACAAATTAAATGCATACCTTTTAATCAAAAAGAGTAAGGTTTGGGCATACTTTTCCCTTGATTTACTATCAAAGAGAAATTTTCAAAGAGCTGTATTAATCAAAATGCCCATATTCTTTGCATAATAGCATCGAACCGTAATGGTCCGACACGCGCTCGTGCCAATCCTATTTTAAAAATAGTCTGTCTGGCATGTTGAACAAAATATCCGATCGCAGTGAATAAAATGAATCTCAGTCGTTTTAACCTATATTTTTTCAGATCATGTCGAAAGGCTATTTGTCGTATCATACCGATGATGGTAAAAGTCAAATAGCTGATCCAGGCTAATGCCTGGGCCGGTAGAAAGAGATGATCGCACAGAACACAAAGGTCGCTGGAAGGCCGTTTGTTTGACTGTGCTTTCTGTTTATTATAGCTGGGAAGGCAGAAGGTATAAAATGAAAGAGATTTTATCAAACCTTTTAAAACGATACGAGATAGAGCCGATATTTCCTTTCCGGATTGGCATAATTTGCATGGGCTTTGAATCCTTTTGTTGATTTGGCTAACGATCACTTTCAAAGATTGCAATAAAGCCGGCAAATCCTCCAAACACCCCCTGGAAATCCCAAGTGCTCCGGGAAATCTTCACAGCAACTAATTACCCTTGGCTTTCGAATCTTTGGTATACACATCAGGCCGGCCACGAAATAGACTGCGGAAAAGGGATATCTATAATTCTTGAGGTGAATATTTGTCGATTGAAGGTGATTCGGATTTTAAAAATTCAATGGGTTCCATCTTGAACCAGCATAGCTTTGAGTTTTTAGAGCTCTGATATTTTGTTCAGCAATATAGCCTTATGTTTGTCAAGTTTTTTAACTCGGACTCTAATACTGATAATGGACTATTGATTTAAAGCAAATTTTTCAAATTACAGATTTTGTTTTTATAGAAGTCATTTTATTTTTTGGGGAAACACAACCGTTCAAGAAGCCATCTTATGTCCTTCACAAACACAGGGGTGAAAGCTTCGCCAAGATGTTGAGAATCATCCGATAAATCTGATCCAAATCCTGCCATCTCTATCCCGGGGCGAATAGTTTTCATCAGCTTCCGGAGTTCTGAGGCTTGTAATAGATAATCCAGGTCTAAAAAACCAGTATCATTTATTTTTAACCACACTTGTTCCAGTGCTCTGAACAGAGGGGGCCATGTGATCCAAACCGGAGGTGTACCAGAAATTTGCAGTAATGTGTACCAGTCATTTTTTCGTATTTCATAATGTTTTTCTTTGCCCCGTTGTTGTATTCTGATAATCCCTGAACTGCCCATTTCAACAAGTGCATCCTGAATTGTTTTTTGATAATAATAACACTCGCGAGCAATTTTTCGTGGATGTCCGGCTTTATGTGTCAGTAAATACAAAAGGATTTCTGCTCGGGCATTGACACCAAATAAAGAACGTAACCTGAACAACAGGCCTGTATTTTTCATGACCTGAATGGATTGTGTATGTCCCCTGAATTCCAATGGACCACGCAAATATCCAAATTTTTCAAAATCCAAATCAGTAGCACCAAAGTGGGCCTGTTGTTTTGATTTTTTAATGTAAAAAAGGTTTTCCGGTTTTTCTATTATCCGAGTGTATGACGCCAGCCGGTTCCATTTCGAAGGTTTCCCCCGTTTTGCCATGATGAATGCAATGGCAGATAGTAGTTTATAAGAAGAATAAGCTTCGTGATTTTGAATCCGCCGCAGTCGTTGTATATGGATGTGTTGGCCATGGGTGTCCAGCCAATCCATGATTTCATCGAATAAACGGGATTCATAACGGCTGAATGTCAAAGAAAACAACATCAAGGCTTCCGGATCAATAACCCAGGTATCGTTTTCATCGGAATATCCTTGAACACCCAGAGCTGACCATTGTCGCCAGAGAAAACCGAGTAGAGATTCCAGAAAATCCTCTTTAAAGTTTTTCAGCAACGGATTCATAGTGTAAAACCTTTAACATTTTAATCAACAAACTTTTAAATTCTGGTGATGGATCTTGATGCAATACCCAAATCGCAGCTTGTTCCATTTCCCTACCTGAAGGATTTAGTGCTAATAAATCATCTACATGTCGGCCTGGGCCAGAATCTACGGCAGCATACGTCTTGAAATGTATCTGGTCAATACGGTCAACAAAGGATACAGTTAGTTTTTTCCCATAGCTTTGTGTGTGTAGCCGTTCCAGAAATCCACATGGAAGTCCGAACTGTAATAAATCTTTTGGTCCCGTATTTAACCATTTCTCATCCAGGCCTAGATCTGCTGCAACTTGTGATGCGGCATTCATCAAAAATTCAGGTAGTGTTTTTGCATATTGTAAGGGATTCGAGTTATTTTTTTCATTGGAAAGGTACGCAATAATATCCATATCCCTTGTTGTGCGGGAAACGAGTCCGAGCATGATGAGAGAAGAGCCACCAGAGACAATGATATGAATGAAATCTGCCTGTTCATCCCGGTCGAGTATATTACCCAAAAGTTGCAAAGTCTGGTTTAAGATATTTTTATTGAATTCTATTTGCATTTCTTTCACTCAATATGAGCAGAACAAATACAATTAAAGGCTGTTTTATGTAAAATTCAAGCAAAATTTTAAAAAGAGGAGAGAGGAAATTACGATTAAAATGAACGCTTTGTATGAGCAAAAAAGTAGATTGTTACGATAACGCTCTTGCTGAATTGCACATTCCGGATAAAAGTTGCTACCTTACCTGCATTGAACATTCTCCATTAATTAATCAGTGCAAGTGGCAGTTTTCAGCCGGAACGAATTTTAAATACTTTTCTCATACTATCTCCCTGGATGTCCATTCGTATTGTCAAATTTAGTAATCAAATTCAAACCATAAATTATAATATATAATATAGTTACTTGCAATTTTATATGGCTCATCTGATTAATGCGTACCTGGAATGATGCAAAGCAAAGATTTTCAATTTCGGTCAAATTGAGAAACAGATGAAAGAAGCAGGTTTGATTTAAAAACATGATATAAGAAGAATGAGAAAAGTCTTGAAATTAATGCAAAATATTAATATAATTAAAATCTTCTTGTGGAAATGTTTAAGCGACCCGGATCACAGTACTGGCAGATGTGTTATGATTACAAGGGCAAGATTCACACCCAGTCTGACAACATATTGAACAAACGGATTGCTTAAAAAAGCTGGATGAAGGTTTTGGAGGTGATGCAGTCGATGAAAACAGTGAAAAACCAAGATGATTTAATTTACAAAAAAAATATATAATTGCGCCCATAGCTCAGCTGGATAGAGCAACGGACTTCTAATCCGTAGGCCGCAGGTTCGAATCCTGCTGGGCGCGCAAAATTGGCCCCTGATTTCTCTGAAATTAGGGGCTTTTTTTTTGTTATTTATAGGGTTATGAAAAGGGCTTGTTTTTGGGTTTGTTTTTTATTGTCTCCGGGTTTTACTCAGTTTGACTCATTTTCACTGATTTACGTCACGTATACGTCACGTAATTTATTATGCGGAATATATTTCGCACCAAGCCACAGAGTCACCGAGAACACCTCCGATTCCTCTTGGTGGCTTTGAGGCTTTGTGCGGGGCTGAAATTATTCCATATCTGGTATTATTGCATTTTAGTAAAAGAGGTCAGGTTCTCCTGGTATGAGCGGGAAGAGAACGATAAAAACCGCTCAGGATCATGTGCAAAGAAATTAGCTTTTATTGTTGACTAGATTGTCAAATATTGATATAATGGCAGTATACGATAGTTGTCATATAGAAACGATACAAACCACCTGATCTTCCTGATTGTGTTTACGGTAACGACTCGTTAAATTCGATTCTGGTGAAATACCTGTGTTGTGAAATGCTGGCTATAGAGGGGATGGTAACCTCGGATCGGGGAAGGGTGGACGGCTTTACCAACGAATTTTATTTCAAATTCACATCTATTCAAGTCTGTCGGGAAACTTTGATAAAATAATGGTGAACGTTGATGACGTCTAAAAAGGTTTTTTCTGCTCAAATGGTTTGCTCTCTCTTTTTCGTATTTATGTTTGCATTTTGCCTGCCGCTGAACGCAGCCGACCGCTATCCCGAGTGGTTTATCTATCCGCAAAAATACGACGGCATCGTCGTCGGCTATAACTATTATGGCCTCAGTGCGCTTGAAGATGCCGCTTATATGTACTATGCTTATCGCGATTGTATTGTTAAAGGGCATCTTGAAATCTTTGATGTGCCCGGCAAGCATAATATTCTTAAAAACAGCAACTATTACTACTGGTTTTCCGACGATGCAGTCGCCGGGTTGCAGCAACACCTCATCAAACTCGATGATTATACTTTTGACATTATAACCGGTGATCACATCGCCGCGTTTGCCACCGATAGTTCTGTTCTGGTATCGGATAGTGTCCTGCATCGCAACGACCTTCCCAGACCTGAATGGGTGGATCGCTTTTATTTTAAAAACGGGGATTATCATTATGGCGTCGGTATGTACACGGCCGCCGGCCGCGAAAACGACGGTTGGAAAACCGCGGAGGAACAGGGTATTTTTACCATCCTTAACAATCTTGCCGTCAAAGTGCACCGGCTGTTAATGGTCAACAACGATTGCGATGTCTTGATTCAACATTCCGTTCAGGATATTCTTTTTGTCGAGCTCTATTATCACCTGCAAAACATCGAGATTGTTGAACGCTATCCGGATGCGGAGAACGATCTCTACTATGCTCTTGTGCGTATTCCGGACAACTCTATTTATTCGCCGATGTTAAAAGATTAAGAGATGAACTGTTGAAAGGAAGTTTATGTCCATTAGATTAACCATCCTGTTGATTTTTATGTTTGGTTTCTCCCTGGTATCTGCGGAGATGCAGATAACGGTTAGATGGGATGAAATGGCGGTAATGGGCGATATAGAGGCCATGCTGCAGTACGGGCATGACGGCCAATTCGAGATCGTTCGCAGTACCCTGCGGGAATCATCAAAGGACGGTAATATAAGCGTAGAAACGCGCTTT
>WJMF01000217.1 GCA_014728085.1 Candidatus Zhuqueibacterota bacterium | reverse complement strand
ACGATGATATTCGAACGTTTGGCTGAACGCTTTGAACAGGCAAATCCACCGCCCAGGGAAGCGGCTGCAGACATGGAAAGTGTCTGCATAAACCGGCGTCGATTGTAATCAGGCATAATCTACCTCCCATTGTATTGATACCGTTTTTTATTCCCTGTTAAAATAGGGTATTTGGCTTAAAAAGGCAAGGATTCGCAGCATGATTACCAGGATAAAAAAACTTTCTTTTGAAATGTTTATATTTTCAATTTTTATTCCTATATTTACGGGTGAAGAAAATTAACAGGATCAACTTATAACCGGCCTTAATTTTTGACGGTGTAAGGAGAATGCAATGCAACTGGGAATCCTCGATTTGATCGTGTTTATTGCCTTTTTTGGCGTCGTTATCAGCGTCAGTATGTATAAAAGCCGCCGTGAAGAGACCGGAGAAGACTTTTTTCTTGCCGGCCGCAGTCTGCACTGGCCGTTAATCGGTCTCTCACTCATCGCTGCCAATATCTCAACAGAGCATTTTGTCGGTATGGCCGGTCAGGGTGCCGGTGTTGCCGGCATGGCCATCGCCAGCTATGAGTGGATGGCGGCTATTGTCCTGGTTTTGGTGGCTTTGTTCTTTCTGCCAACATTTTTACGCACTGGTATTTTTACCATGCCCGAATACCTCGAGTACCGCTTCAATCCAAACGCCCGCGCAATTATGGCCTTTTATACCATGGTCATCTATGTCGGCGTTACCATTGCTGCGGTCATCTATTCCGGAGGATTGACGCTGCAAACCCTGTTCGGTGATATCCACAATCCGGCTCATCTCAGAGCAGGCGCCTGGGTTATCGGTGGTATTGCTGCTCTTTATACCATATGGGGTGGATTAAAAGCCGTCGCCTGGGCCGACCTCTTTCAGGGCTCCGCTCTGATCATTGGCGGTGCCATAACCATGGTGCTCGGTTTTATCGCAGTTGGCGGTGTGGATAGTTTCTTTCAGGAAAATTCCGAAAAAATGCATATGATTCTGCCGGGCGATCACAGCGTTTTGCCCTGGACCGCTCTGTTGATCGGATTATGGATCCCCAATTTTTACTATTGGGGTTTAAACCAGTATATTACCCAGAGAACTCTGGCTGCCAATACGCTCAGACAGGGGCAGCTCGGTGTCATCTTTGCCGCTTTTCTCAAGCTGATCATACCCTTTATCATTATTTTTCCCGGTATCATGGCCTATCAGCTTTACGGTGACATGATGACCGGAGAAGGAGGAACAGACGCCGCTTATCCGCTTCTAATTCGCAATCTGGTTACCCCCGGTGTGCGGGCATTTATTTTTGCCGCCATCAGCGGAGCGGTGATTTCATCGCTTGCATCCATGCTCAATTCTGCTTCCACCATTTTTACCATGGACCTGTTCAAACGTCACTGGAAAAAAGATGCTTCGCAGAAGACTTTGATCTTGACCGGCCGCCTGACCACCGCCATTTTCGTGCTCATCGGTTGTGTTATCGCGCCTTATCTCGGCGATCCGCGTTTTATGGGTATTTTTACCTATATTCAGGAATTCCAGGGATACATTTCTCCCGGCATCCTGGCAGCCTTTGTCTTTGGACTTTTTATCAAGCGCGCTCCGGATATTGCCGGGGTGGCCGGCCTGGTGCTGACCGTGCCGGTATACGGCTTTTTGCAATGGCAGTTCAATGATATCGCTTTTCTCAACCGCATGGCCATTACCTTTGCAATTTTATTGGTGGTTATGTCTTCCATAACCCTGTTAAAACCGCTGGCTGAGCCGGTAAAGCTGCCGGTAAAGGAAGATTTTGATATGCGCCCGACCCCCTCAGTTGCCTGGCTCGGCGCCGGGGTTATTGTCGTAACTTTGGTTCTATACATTATCTTTTGGTAGGATGTTTTGACTGCTCAGCTTTTACGGACTGTTCAATCTGAAAAAAAACTGCTGAAAAATAACCGGATTCTATACAGATTCTGGATTTTGTAAAGCCGGGTCGCTCTGCGGAGTGTTTTCTGTTTGGGCGGTCTGTCGAATCAGGACGATCGTTAGAGTTTATCTTCATCTGTTCTTGGGATTGAAAAATGAAAATTATTTCTAAAAAAACATTAAAAAATTTATATGGCACGAATCCGGGCCGGCTGGATGAACAAAAAAAGCGCTATCATAACCTTGCTGAGCGTTTTAAAAAGGCATTCGGAGAAAAGGATGTTTGGTTTTTCAGCACCCCCGGCCGCAGCGAAATCGGCGGTAACCATACCGATCACAATCATGGTCGCGTACTCGCTGCCGCCATTCATCTCGATTCAATCGCAATTGCCGCCCCGGTAGGGGAGAAAGTGATTACGGTAATTTCCGAAGGCTATAAAGAAAGGTTTGAAATCGATCTGACGGATTTAGAACCCAAAAAGGAAGAAGAACGCACCACCTTTGCTTTGCTCCGTGGTATTGCGGCGCGATTTAAAGCGCTGGGCTATGAAATTGGCGGTTATTGCGCTGCCATCAGCAGCGATGTTCTGCCGGGATCCGGACTGAGCTCATCTGCCTCGATTGAGGTGCTTTTGGCGACTATTTTTAATGCGCTTTATAATGATAATCGCATCACTGATGAAGAGCTGGCCGTGATCGGACAATATGCCGAGAATGTTTATTTTAACAAACCAAGCGGATTGATGGATCAGATGACTTGCGCCGTCGGGGGAATCGTCACCATTGATTTTAAGGATCCGCAAAAGCCGATAGTTAAGAAAGTGAATTTTGATTTCAATAATAGTCGTTACAAGCTGGTCGTTGTCGATACCGGAGGTAACCATGCTGATTTAACCGACGACTATGCGGCGGTACCGCAGGAAATGCGGGCCGTGGCTGCCGAGCTTGGGGGTAAAACTTGTCGTGATATTGATCTCGATACTTTGCTCGACCACGTTAAGATGTTACGCTCCAAAGCAGGAGATCGCGCTATCCTGCGCGCTTTTCATTTTTTACAGGACAATGCCCGCGTTATCGAACAGGTCAATGCCCTGGGAAAAAATGATTTTGATGGTTTTCTGGAACTGGTCAGAGCTTCCGGTAATTCCTCTTTCAAATGGCTGCAAAACATCTATACCAGCAAGAATGTGCATGAACAAGGCGTTTCTTTGGCACTGGCGCTCACCGAAGAATATCTCGAAACGATCGGCAAGGGCGCCTGTCGCGTACATGGAGGCGGTTTTGCCGGTACGATTCAGGTGTTTCTGCCTGAACCTGATGTCGATGCCTATAAAAGACGTATGCACCAGGTGTTTGATTCGAATAGTGTTCTGGTTCTCGATATACGACCTCATGGCACACTCGCTTTATAGGAATAACGAACTCGGTTTCCAGTACACCATAATTTTTTTGGATGCATGTTGAGGAAGAGAGTAAAAAACGATAAATTCTGAAATCGGAACAGTAATCATTTTAATGAAAATGAACAGAACTCTAGATGGAGGTGACAGCAGGATATGAACAAGAATGAAAAATATGTCATCGGAATAGATTTCGGTACAGATTCGGTGCGAACGGTCATCGTCGATGCCGCTGATGGAGAGGAGAGTGCTTCTCACGTTGAGGCTTATCCGCGCTGGAAAGCGGACAAATATTGCGACCCGGTCAACAATCAGTTTCGCCAGCATCCGCTGGACCATATTGAGAGTCTGGAAGCGTCGCTACAGGGCGCCTTGAAGAAATCTGCAGCGGGGACGGCGGATAAAGTCGTCGGACTTTCGGTCGACACCACCGGTTCTACACCATGTGCTGTTGATCGTTCCGGTACGCCGCTGGCATTGACCAATGGATTTGAGGAAAACCCCATTGCCATGTTTGTGTTATGGAAGGATCACACCGCTGTTAAAGAAGCCGAAGAGATCAACAAATTGGCGAAATCCTGGGGCGGAGAGGATTATACCCGCTATGAAGGCGGTGTTTATTCTTCAGAATGGTTTTGGTCCAAAATTTTGCACATATCGCGCATCGATCCAGAGGTCAGGGAGGCGGCTTTTTCCTGGGTGGAGCACTGCGACTGGATTCCGGCCCTGCTGACCGGTACCACGGATCCTTTGACCATGAAACGCAGCCGTACTGCTGCCGGTCATAAAGCCATGTGGCATGCATCATGGGATGGCCTGCCTTCCGAAGCGTTCTTGAACAGGCTCGATCCGTTGCTGGCAGGATTGCGGCAACGCTTGTATAGCGACACCTGTACCGGTGATGTTCCTGTGGGGCAATTAACGCCGGAATGGGCAAACAGACTTGGCCTGCCGCAAACGGTGACCGTCGGCGTTGGTGCCTTTGATGCGCATTTTGGTGCCGTTGGCGCACAGATAGAACCCCATATGCTGGTTAAGGTCATGGGAACCTCAACATGTGATATGATTATCAGCGAACACCCGGAGAAGGGCGAACATCTGGTTCATGGCATTTGCGGACAGGTGGATGGTTCGATTGTTCCCGGTATGCTCGGTATGGAAGCGGGACAATCCGCCTTTGGCGATATCTATGCATGGTTTCGTGAGGTGTTGATATGGCCGCTTCAGAACATGTTGCACGAAAGCACCTATATAGATGAGGAAAGCGCGGAAAAATTAGTCGAGGCAATGGAAGAAAAATTGATCCCCCAACTTTCCAAAGCCGCGGAACAGCTAGCCATTGATGAGAATGGTATTGTGGCATTGGACTGGATGAACGGCCGCCGCACGCCGGATGCAAACCAGAATCTCAAGGGTGCGATTACAGGTCTGAATTTGGGCTCTGATGCGCCAAGAATATTCCGCGCTCTGGT
>WJMF01000216.1 GCA_014728085.1 Candidatus Zhuqueibacterota bacterium | reverse complement strand
TCAAGACGACGATCCCACTGTCACCAGAGCCGGTGCCTCTTTTCAGGATACCGAAAAAACCGATTCCTGGATCGATAATGACAGCGACGGTACCATCTCGGTTGGTGATCAAATCGACTATACCATCGTTATCACCAACTCTGGCGGTGAAACCGCAAACAATGTCGTCTTTACCGATGAAATCCCGGCCAATACCGGCCTGGTTGCGGGTTCGATCAGCACCACTCAGGGAACCATCGTCAATGACGAACCGATTATGGAAATCGATATCGGCACGATGAACGCAGGCGCTGTTGTTACGATTACTTTTAGCGTAATTGTGGCAGCCGATGTCGCCCAAATCGAGAACCAGGGTGAAGTGGATAGCGATGAAACCGACCCCGAACCAACCGATGATCCCGATACGACTCCGGATGATGATCCGACGATCACCACGGGTGGAGCCTCTTTTCAGGAGACCGAAAAGAACGATACCTGGACCGACTTGGACAGTGACGGAATGATCTCGGTCGGTGATCAAATCGACTATGCCATCAGTATCGTCAACTCGGGTGGCGAAGCGGCCAATAATGTCGTCTTTACCGACGATATTCCGAACAACACCAGTCTGGTCGCCGGTACAATTACCACAACACAGGGTACAATTGTTTCACAGAGCCCCACAATACAAATCGATATCGGTACTATGGCTGCCGGCGCTACAGTGACGGTAACGTTTAGCGTCACCGTAACCGCCGACGTTTCGCAAATCGAAAACCAGGGCTTTGTCGATAGCGATGAAACCGATCCTGAACCCACCGATGATCCGGATACCGGCCAGGACGATGATCCGACCGTTACCCGGGGCGGAACTGGCGGAGTGATCGATTCGATGCTGCGGCTGATCAATAATGATCAGAGCGAAGGACCCGGTGGCCGCGGTCACCTCACTTTCGAGGTTGTTGCCTGGGCTACAGATGGGAACACCTATTTAATAACGCTCTATGATCCTGTCATCGAATTCGACTCGACCTTGCCGACTTTGAATCCGGTATTCACCTATTCCGATCAATACTTTAGCAACTATACCGGTGTCGGCAACGAAACGGAAGACCTGGTGGCCCAAACCATAACCTTCGGTTATCAATACAACGGTACCGGCTCGCTGTTGACTCTTGACGGCAGTGAACAACGCATTCTGCTGGTACAGGTCGATTACGATATTGCAGAAGGTGAAACCGGCTGTATTCGATGGGCGCAACCGCATATTCCAAATGCTTCCTATCAAGTTCTTGGTGAAATGAATGAAGACCTGACCGGTGTCTTGCACGATGATCCCAATCTCTGTCCGGTAGAATATCCGATCGAGCTCTCATCCTTTCAGGCACAGGTTCATGGCGGTATGGTGGTTCTGAACTGGGTCACCCAGTCTGAAACCAATAATCTGGGATTCTATCTCTACCGCTCGGAACAGAAAAACGGCGACTATAAACGCGTGAATTCAACGCTGATTCCCGGCGCCGGCAATTCTGAAAGGATAAATCATTATACCTATACCGATGATGAGATCAAGGTTGGCAAGACCTATTTCTACAAACTCGCTGATCTCAATTATAATGGTCAGCAGGTCTATCATGGCCCAATCAGCGTAGAAGCCTCCTTGCCGGAGAAATTCAGTCTGGAGCAGAATTTCCCAAATCCGTTCAACCCGGAGACCACGATCAGATTCCACCTGCAAAAGAATGGGTTCTGTACATTGTCCATATACAACATGAAAGGACAAAAAGTAAGAACCCTGGTTTCCCAAAGTCTCAATGCAGGAAGTCACAGTGTAATCTGGGATGGCATGGACAGCAATGGCAGGATTCAGGCAAGCGGCATTTACATCTACAAACTGAAATTTGATGATCGGGTAGAGAGCCGCATGATGGAATTTATCAAATAATTAAAACAAACCTGAGAAAAAGGCGGCAAATCTTTGTCGCCTTTTTTTTTACGTCAAAATCGATATGAGATACTCAGGGGATCAGGTCAAAATCGACACACTTACAAGTCTGGGTGACATAAAAGTTATACATATCCACATTTTAACCCCTGGCAGCTCTGAAAAACAAGAAACCTTAAGTTTTTATTTCTATTACACATATAAATTCATTAAAACTTTGGCATTAATCTTGCTATAAAGATAGTAGAAATCACGTATCGGAAAAATAAATAATTTCCAGGTGATAACCGGTTGACATGATTTTTGCAACATATGTACGATGGACGTTGCTATTACAATCAATAAACAAAAAAACAATAACTTGAGTTGAGTACAACAATTGTCCCTGGTAAAAAATATATGACACACTGTCATAAAAGTGAGACAATTAACCAAATTCGACATGCACGTGATACTATATAGCATTCAAAACAATGATCATTCATTTGTCAAAACACTAAAACAGGATGGTTAAATGCCCAGAATAAAAACGAATTCTGATTGAGGGTTAAATAAAAATATTGTTAATTATAGAGTTATAAAATAGCATATATTGGCATGGTTTTTGAGTTATGAATGACAAACCCTGAAAGGAGGAAAATTTAAATTCATTTAAGATAAACAGAATAATTCCAGGGCAAAAAAAACATTAGTAAGGAGGACCTCATGAAAAAATTATTTACATTATGCATGGCGATGCTGTTGGTAATCGCATTCACTGCATCTGCTTCCGTTGATCTGGAGCTGAGTGGTGGTATGGAAGTCGTTTTGGAATGGGATGATGCAATGGGTTCGAATCCTTCCAATCCGGACAATCCAAACGATAAATACCCGGTGTTCATCGAACTGAGCGGTGACCTGGTAGAAACAGACGGCTATGTATGGGGAAAGATCATTTCAGATGAAAGAACCAGCCACTCGGGTTTTGCCGGCTGGGCTCCGCAAACAAATATAGCTGAAGCGACGACAGTAATGCGTTTTACGAGTCCGTCAACCGATCCCCATGGTTACGGCTCCGGCAACGCTGAAGGCCGCCGTTATTATCAGGTCAACTATAGCGGAGGCAGCAACATTACACGCGATCTTATGGTCGCTTTTCATGCCACCAATGACGGCGTCAGCAGCGATCCCGTTCATGTCTGGATGGATGACGGCACGGACGAAACCTGGTATCAGCCGGGTGGTTCAACATCGCCGGTATCAGCCACATCGGCTACGGTTCCGAGTGGTGCCTCTTTTTGGTTTTTTGGACCGGCAGAGATTGCGCGTGTGTTTGCACAAATGTGTTTGAAAGGAGCCGCGCATGTACCCATTTCCGTAAATCCATATCTAGACGAAACCCGTTCGTCCGGTGATGTGATGCATGCCCATTACCGCCTGTTTTTTGGTCAAATGGGAATAGAGGCTATGCCTGCGACGTCACCCTTTGGTGATGGCAAATCCATTAGCCTTTCTCCCATACCAGATCATTTTGTAGATTGGGTTTATGTCTATGTTCGCGATGGAAGCCCTACCGGAAATGCAACAACCTTGGCTGAGGGAAGTGCCATAATCACCAAATCAGGGGATATAGTCGATGTAAATGGCAGTTCAGGCATGCCTATAGAAAATGTTCCCACAACTCAGGATGTACATCTTGTCATCAGGCATAAATCACACCTTGCAGCAATAACTGTCCAAATCCAATTGGGCAATTATGACAGCACTACACCACTAGACCTGATGAATGTAAAAACAAATTTCGCAGCTCCACTCGGTGATGATGGTGTAACAACCGAAAAGGTTACACTCGCCGGCACGGTTGCACCTCAGGAAGTGTATGCGATATTGACTGGTGATGGAGACTTTGCACAGTCAATGAATTTCCTCGATTCATTTGATTCAGAATATACCCTGCAACGAAGTGGCTTAATGGGCTATTATAGAGCCGATTATGATCTGACAGGATTCGTCGATTCGTTCGATGACACATGGACGAAAAAAGGTAGTGGTAGGTTTACCTTTATCACCACTGACGACAATCTTCCTGGTGACAATCCGCTACCATAAAACAATATTGTAAATAAAGGAGGTAAATATTATGCATAAAAAAGTGATATCTTTGGTTCTGTTCCTGGTCGCGTTTGCAAATATATCATTTGCAGAAATAGATACGAGACTAAACTTTGTAAGTAACTTTACCGATCCAACAACTTTAAAAGGCAAGCTGGTATTCGATGTAGAGATTAAAGGTGATGGAACAGCCTATAATGTACGAGCGATCCAGAATGCATTTAAACTCAGTGAACATTTATCTGCGCAGTTGGATACAATTTACTTTACAAATCAACTTTTTCCGAATAGAGATACTGATCCCTCAGGAGAAGGTTATTATACCTCGGAAACCTATAACATTCTTGATGACAGCACGTGGATATATTTTATTTATCAACACGGTAGTGGAGATTTTATCAATATACCCCCTACCGAGGACTGGCTCAGAATCGTCACCATAAGTGTGATGTATAATACAGCTGAAAACGCCGGAAAAGTCGACTGGTTTCCCGATCCAATGCCCCCAATATGGGTTATTTTTACTCCGGCATCTGAACGGATTGAAGGAGAGGAGTTGGCAATTTCACCAGAATTGACCGGGTTTACGCTAAACCCACAGGTGGTCCCCGTCGAACTGGCATCATTTTCTGCTGAATCTGTAGATGGCGAAGTAAACCTGCAATGGGTGACCGCTTCAGAAACCAACAATGCCGGTTTTTATGTCGAGTACAGCGATAGTGAAGAGGGACCCTTTACGCGTCTCAACAGCCAGATGATTGGTGGACTGGGTACCGACAACAATGGCCGCGATTACTCCTTTACCGATGAATCCGGCGAAGTTGGAGAAAAACGATACTATCGCCTGGTCGATGTCGACTATAACGGCAATATGATGACACACGATGTGGTTTCCACCACAGTCACCGCTCCCAAAGAATATGCGCTCGAACAAAACTTTCCCAATCCCTTCAATCCGGAAACCACGATCAAGTACAAGGTCAAAGAGGCGGGAATCGTCAATATCAGCATCTATAATATGGCCGGACAACTTGTTCGTACCCTGGTCAACCGTCAAATGAAACCGGGTTCTTACGATCTTGTCTGGAACGCGAAAGACAACAACGGTCAACATGTCTCCAGCGGTACTTATTTTTACCGAATGCAAGCCAACAACTTTTCTAAAGTACAAAGGATGCAGCTGTTGCGCTAGTTCCCGACACAATAATTGCTACAAATGAAAAAGGGTTATCTTTACCATAAAGGTAACCCTTTTTTTATCCCTCCCCTTTTCTACAGGCCTCCTGCCCATTCCGCGAATGGCATACTAATTGCATTTTAACAATTGGTTGAAAAACAACAAACCTAAGTAGTTGTTTTATAAAGATCTTAACAAAAAAGTGACCCCCGTGCCGCTATCTATTGTGGCATAGAGTCAACACTTTTCTCTTAAAAAGGAGGCTCGTGATGAAAAAGTCCGTTCTCATGCTTTTGATGGGATTTAGCATCCTGGTAAATGTTGCTATCCTTCCGGCAGGACAACAAATCTATCCCAAAAGTGAAAATAATTATGGCTACTTTCAAACCAATGGAAGCTATTCCGAAATCAATAACGGGGACTGGTGGACCAACCGACATCACGGCAATACCACTCACTTGTATAAAATCGTGGTACCGCAATCGGTATCTCCATCCTTTGTGCTGACAATGGATGTTTTTGATCCCGAATCGTTTCGTACCGATAATGATCTTGATGAAATAGATCCCCCGAGAATTGGAGGCAATGGCAGGTGGGATGATACCTATTTTAGAGTTCTTTCACCAAACGGTACTCAAATTGCTTTTTTAACCTTTGCACCCGAAGCAACAACGTCGGAAAGCTGGGTCAATCTTTTTACCGAAGCAATCGGCACCTATGGAAGCGGGATTTACAGATTGGAAGTGTGGACGGAAAGAGATGATGAAAACGGATACAAACTGCGCATTCAGGAAGAGGACCCCGATGGGATAACAGAGAGTGGAGATGAAATATTTATTTATTCCGAGAGAGCCTGTCTGCAGGTACTTACCCCGGATCCAACGGAAACCATAGTCGTCGACTTTTATGTGCCTTTGATGGATGTAATGCACATCTACAATTTCGACATGGATGCCAATTTCGATAAAGTAGATCGCTATGATATTATAAATCCATCCGGGGATATAACACCCGGTATACCTTCCGATGATAATGTCTGGAATTCCGACCCTCCGTCGGTAGATTTTCCGACGAGCGGCGGAGATATTTTTTATACCCCGGAGCAGGGCCGTTGGCGAGCAGAAATAGAGCTCGAAAACCTCAATCAGATTATATTTTATCCTCCACCTTTTCCCGATCAGATGCAATATCCGGAGCTGAACATCGACAAGAATGATTCAGAAACAGTGGTGGAACCGAATGGTGAATATACCTATACCATTCGGGTGACCAATATCGGGGCAGCAACAGCTTATCACGTTATGGTAACGGATGAACTACCCTCCCATATCGAGTTTATCTCAGCCAGTCATGGCGGCGTGGCATCGAACGGAAATACCCTGGTAACCTGGTCGCTGAACGAGCTCGCGCCTTCTGAAAGTATAGACCTCTCTTTGACCTACCGCGTCCGGAATGATGCCAGCGGTTCATTTGAAAACTGTGCAACCGTTGAATACGAAGATGCCATGGGAGGGTCTTATGATCCGGAAGAAGACTGTGATATGAATCAGATCGAGGATGAAGACTGGCTCCTGGGAGACAGAGTCTGGGAAGATCTGAATCAGAATGGCTTACAGGATGCAGGAGAACCCGGCTTTGCAGGGATTGATGTCAATCTCCTGGACCCGGGTGGAAATATCCTCGCCACCACAACTACCAATGTCGATGGTGAATATTTTTTCGTCAATGTCATGGCCGGAGAGTATAGAATCGAATTCATGCCGGCTGAAAATTCCTTTTTCACCTCTCAAGACATAGGAACAAATGATGACCTCGATTCTGATCCGGATCCGAATACGGGTCTGACAATAGACTTTACCATGGTTGAGGGCGAATCACAACTACAATGGGACGCCGGATTGATTCGCAAAAAAATCTCTGATTTACGAGTTTCCAAAAGCGCTAGCGAAAAATATCTTACGCCGGGAGAATTCTTTTATTACACCATTACTGTCATCAATCTCGGCCCCGATCCGGCAGAAAATATTCAGGTTATCGACGATTTGCCGGCAGGCATCACCTTTCAACATGCTACCCCGGCAAACGATGCTGGTCCAAATCCCCTTATCTGGAATTTTGACCATCTCGACGTGAATGAACAAATTTCAATTACGATCTATGCCCAGGCAAATGATCAGGTACTCGGCGGCATGGATAACAATGTGTTTGTCTCCGCTGAAAATAAAGATCCGAATATTGATAACAACTCCGCCTCCGCACAAACACATACCCTGATCCCCGTAGAATTAACCTCATTTACAGCAACATTGGTTAACGGGATGGTTAAGCTTGAATGGAGAACCTTTAGCGAAACCGATAACGCCGGCTTTCATATCTACAGAGCCACCTCCCGTTCAGGACCGTTCAAAAAAATCACCCGCGAAATTATCGCCGGTGCGGGCAACAGCCAGGCAGAACATTTCTACAGTTATATCGATGATTCTCCGTTGGAGGGAACCGTTTATTATAAATTGGCTGATTTGAGCTATGCCGGCGATCAGATGTTTCACGATCCCATAAGCATAAACCCGAGTGCGCCGAAGAGTTATCAGCTTCAGCAAAATTTCCCAAATCCCTTTAATATGAACACAAAAATACGTTTTCATCTTCAGAGAGATGGCTTTGTAAATTTGAGTATTTATAATACCCAGGGACAAAAGATAAAAGAACTTGTCACCAGCAATATGCCCTCAGGGTATCATACCATTTCCTGGGACGGAACAGATGCATCGGGAGCAGTTGTTCCGAGCGGATCCTATGTCTATTCACTGAAAGTAAATGACTTTGAACAGATGCAAAAAATGATTCTTATTAAATAGGATCGAGAGATGTTCTTTATAAAACCTGCAGCATTCTGCTCAGCATGCTGCAGGTTTTATCTTTGATTAACGATTGCGAACCAATGAAAAATCTAATCACACAGTTCCTCCTGATTGTCTTTTTGAGCGTTTCGCTCGCCCAAACGGATAGCAATCCGGTAACCAGCCGGTGGATCACCGTCGACCAAACCGCCAGGCCTGCCCATGAACCCTACAACACCGGGAAGGCAACGTATCAGCTGCAGAATATTCAACCCCTGAAAAAATACAACAAAGGCAACAGGAGAATTTGTGTGATTGTGGATGCCGATGTATACACGGATATCGAAAATACACTGGATGTGTTTGCAAAGGGACTTGCTGCGGACGGCTACTCGATACTCGTATCCACCTTCGGTTCAGGCACAGCGGAAAATCTGAAATTATACCTGACAACCCTATATCAGAGTGAACAATCCCTCGAAGGTGCTATTCTGATAGGCAATTTACCCTATGTTATTTATGAAATGATGCAGAGTTGGGAGGACAACAACAACCATTATGCCCCGGCGTTTGAAGATTTCGTTTGTGATCTTTATTTTATGGATTTGGATGGTGTATGGGAAGATTCAAGAAATGAGGGAATGCTTAGATCCAACAACAACAAACTCGATACGCATAGCGGCGATAAATCACTGGAAATATGGGTAAGCAGAATCAAAACCGATAATTTGCCGCTTATTGGCGGGGAAACAGAACTATTAAACACGTATTTCATTAAAAATGATCATTATCGTAAAACAAAAAATTATCCCCACAAAGTTCTGATCTACAATGACGATGATTGGAGTACCCTTGCAGCCGGAGATAAAGAAAATTTTTCCCAAATCTATCCTGAAAATCAGATCGTAACGGTGAATTATTCCGAAGAGACCAATCGGACAAATTACGTCCAGACCCACCTTTTACAACTTTATGAGCTCGTGCATATTAGAGCGCATGGTAACTATCAAGCCCATGCTTTCTATCAAAATGGCCAAACTCTCTATAATAGCGTCAATGTTTCGGACTATGTTGAAAGTGATCCACAAGTTTTTTTCTATTCTCTATATATCTGTTCTTCGAGTGACTTTATCCAAACCAATAATCTGGCAAATATTCTCACCTTTAACCCGGATTCCCCGACTTTGCTGAGTTGGGGTAGCAGCAAGACCGGCGGGCTTTATAAAGAAAAAAATCTATACAAATACCTGGGGGACGGCGAAAATTTTGGAACAGCTTTCAGGCTTTGGTTTAATGAAACCATTAAAAAATTTCCCCAAGAATCACCAAAATGGATCTATGGTATGATCCTTTCAGGAGATGCTACCCTGAATCCTCTCTATTTCCATGATTTTCAGGAGAAGGAACTTTTCTCCGATTCTCCGGTTCTGGATTTTAAGGATATCCGGTCCGTGGATTTGGATGCGAACAGTAACATGGATATATTGACAACAGGCTCTAATCATTCCAATTCCTATGCCATCAGAACCTATCTTGCTTCGAATAATCAGACTTTTATGTCTATGCCCAATCATATTATTCCACCAACAAGAGGCTGTGCTACTCTGGCGGATATCAACGGGGATGGTCTGGAAGATTTGCTGATTTCAGGACTGTATACCAATAACTACAAGACTTTGATATACATAAACAACAGCGAACAAAACCATTTTTCCGGCTTTATTAAAATCGACCCTGCTGTTAAAGGTGTAACCAACGGATGTATATCCGCCGAGGACATTGATAACGATGGTGATATAGATATATTCATCTGCGGCTTGTATAAAGAGACACCGGCAACGTTTTTATATTTAAATACATCTTTGCAATCCTCTTCTTTGAGGTTCGAAGAAATTGAAACCGGTATCAATGGTCGCTTATACGGTGAAAGCGCCTGGCTGGATATTGACGGGGACCTGGATAAAGATTTGTTCATTACCGGTTCTGATCTTTCCGGCAACGGTTTTGTCAATTTATATTTGAATACATTGAGAGAAACATCCGGCGCTAAAGCCTTCACGGAGGCGCAAGTCAATTTTGACGCTATGAGATTTGCCAGATTTGCCTGGCAGGATTACGATCTGGACGGAGACGCAGATTTGGCAATAATGGGGCAATCGGATCAGGGATCAAAGGTACTGCTTTACCGTAACCAATTCCTCACTCAGAGCACAGGCTTTTCCCGCATCGACTTTGCCGACTATGCCGGGGGAGATATTGCCTGGAACGATTACGATAATGATGGATTTCCAGATCTGTTTATCACCGGAGAACATGTTCCCCGCCAATATTTTTCCGCTATCTATCATAACAAATCGGCTAATGAATGGGAAAAAACATTTTCCCCTCACGGCGTCAATGGAGGCGTGTTTTCTTTTCTGGATGTGGATCAAGATACAAAATGCGACTTTATGCTCGTCGGTAAAGGCGGCATTAACAAAATATATTACAACAAAACCTCTGAGAGCAATAATCCACCTGCCGCGCCGGCACAATTGCAAGCCATGGCTTTAGGAGAGAGCGTTACCTTTAGCTGGCAAGCCCCTCATGATGATAAAACACCAAAACAATCTCTGAGCTATAATCTTCGCGTCGGCACAGCACCCGGCAAGGCGGATATTTATTCCCCCCAAAATGCTTTTTCTGATCATTCTCTGCCGGGAAATATAAATTTGAATACCCGATGGCGTCTCTATTTGAAAGCCGGCAAGTATTATTGGAGCGTTCAGGCGATAGATGGTGCCGGGGCGGTTTCAGAATATGCCCCTGTGCAGCAGTTCGAAATCATCGATCAACAGGTCGTTTACCTAAAACTGTCACTTGTCCTTGAAGGTTTCTATAATCAAAAAAAGGAAAAAATGGAAACAGCTCTCAGCCGAAAAAGTCTTACTGCCGAATCCCCCCATCAATCATCTGTGTTGCAGCAACAAGAGTTAGCTGATGATATTGTCGACTGGATCAGCATAGATTTCATTAAAGGTGGCTCGACTTTTACCCATCATTTTTTACTGGATCAATTTGGAAACATCCTCTCTCCTGAAACCTTGTCATCTTATCTACAGCCGGATCTGCAGCCGGGAAAGTATGATATCGTGATCAAACACAGAAATCATATGCCCTGCGAACTGTCATCTATCACTCTGAGCAATGATTTCCTTTGTGAAGTTGATCTCAGATATACTCCGGAAAATGTTAAAACTAAAAATAATATAAAAAAAATAGGCAAAAGTCTCTGGGCCATGCGAGCGGGTGATGCCAACCAGGATGGTATATTGAATCTGGATGATTATTCCTTATGGTTCCAGGCTGCCCTTAAGGAAAAATCAAATTATATCCATGAGGATTTCAACGGAGACGGCATCGTCACGACACGTGATTACCTGCTATGGCATAACAACTATATTTATATTCCTTTACACTAATTTGCCCTCCACATAGATTTTTTACTGGCATTGTTTATATTAATTAAATATATTACAATTGGCGATTAGGTTTGACGATTGGATTGGCAACTTCGCTTTTCAGCAGGACAACAATTGTAATTGGGCATCAAGAAAAACCATCCCGCCATCGTATCCATCCCTATTATCCTTCCTTTGTTTACAATTTTGTCCGCCCAATGAAACAGCGAGTTCACTTTTTTTATTGGGAGGTATAAAAATGAAAGTGGTTAAAATGCTTTTTATCATTGCATTGCTTGCCGGTCAGGGGACTCCCCAGACATATCAGGCAACCATTCAGCAAATTGTAGCGGATAATACCCTTGTCGTTGATCTTTTGTTCGAAACAACAAGCGGCATCCCCGACCGATTGGGCGACGCTGTTTTGTCCCTGCAGTATAATGATCAGGCCCTCAGTTTTATCGGCAAGGATAGTCGCTATGATGGTTTATGGGATGCGGATTATTCTCCTTCTTACCTGCAAATCTATCCGGAAGATCATGCACCCAGGGTGATGGTCCATATCGTCCGCACCGGAAAAGAACAGGGAGTGGCCATACCATCTGCCCCGACAAGAGTCATTCGGCTTTTATTTGAAATACTCAACCGCGAAGCGGTTTCGGGTATACAATGGGATCTGTCACATTATACCAGTATCTACGATTGGGAAGATAATTTTATCAAATACAAATTTACCTGGATTCAGCCGGGGACATTCCCGGTGCCCGTTGAACTGACAGGTTTCACGGCGCTTCAGCATCAAAATGGTATACATGTGAACTGGACGACAGCCACCGAGACCAATTGTATGGGTTTTGATTTGTTACGGTCTACTCATCCTGATGACGGGTTTGTAAAAATCAATGCAACACTGATACCGGGTGCGGGTGACTCTCAAATTGAACACTCGTATTCTTTTGTCGACAAGGACATCAAAAACGGGGAAACCTATTATTATCAACTCGTACAAATCGATTATAACGGCAATACATGTCTTTACAACGCTGTAGAGGTTTTGTCGTCTTTGCCCGAAAAATCCGAGCTGCTGACCAATTATCCCAATCCCTTTAATAGCCGTACCGTAATCGGCTTTCGGCTACAAGAAAACAGCCATGTCCAACTTGATATTTATTCCCTCACCGGAGAAAAAGTGGCAACCCTGCTCTCCGAAATGGTGGGAGCTGGAAATCATACCAGCGTTTGGAATGGTCGCAATGAGGTTGGTGAGACCGTTGCCTCGGGTACCTATTTTTATCGCCTGAAAAGCGATTCAGAGATTTCAACCCGAAAAATGCTCTTTTTAAGATAAGCCCGCTCGCTGAACGATGTGGCCATCAAGCCATATCGTTCAGCTAAATATTCTCCAGAAAAGCAACCAGTTCCTCCATGCTACCGTAATGATCAGGACTGAGCTTTGCAGAATCGCGATTTTTTTCAAAATCGCTCACCAGAAAAGTATTCATACCCACGATTTTTGCAGACAAGTCATCAATATGATCATTACCGATCATCAGACAATCTTCAGGATTTACCCGCATCACCTCGGCGATTTCTGTGTAATACTCCGGCTGAGGTTTGCTGGCATGCATGTTTTCGATATGGGTGATCAATTTGAACAATGAGGCATCGATTCCGGACCATTTTAACCTTTCCAGAATAGCTCGTTCAGGAAAAATGGGAGTGGTGGCCAAGACCAGTCCTTCGCTTTTTCGATATGCTGTCTCAACTGCAATGTCGGCTTTGGGAACGTTGCGAGTCACTTTGCTGATTTTGCTGAAATCGGTTTCGTAATACTTGGTCAATGCTGCCGCAATATCTGAAAAATGCGTGGTCGTGTTTTTTTCAAAAGCATCGATAAACACCTGTAACAGGGTTTGTGAGGATGGTTTGGCCATCAAAACAGCACGAGTTGCAGTATGAAAAATTGAATAAAAATCATCTTTTGGAAAATAATGAGAAATATGAGGCGTTAACGTTCGAAAATAGGCTGCTAAAAATTGGTCGACGTCATTCCGCAATAGCGTATCATCGAGATCGAATAAAATAACCTTATACTTCATCTTGCGATCCTTATTTATAAATCATGCCTGCAAATGTGACCAGCGAAACCTGATCATCCATCCTGGCCCCTTCGTAGGCCAGGCATTCTCCCTTTCCGTCCCCCTGCAGACAATACAACAGGGAGATCAGAGCGGAATAACCACATATTCTGTATGGATTATCATATTCTGCAATGAGTTGATGAAACAATTTAATGTCCCGCTTTGACAGGGCATCCAGAATCAATTTATCATTTTGTTCCACTTTAACGCGGAATTTGGAGGTCATATTCTCGGGACCGCCATATGCCGGACCGACATGGGCGAAATCCACAGAGGCGATAAAACAAACCCTTTTACCGCTTTTTTCAACGGCACGCTGGATAGCTCTGATAAAATCACAAAAACTGGAATGCTCTAAAGAATTTTCGTTTTGAAATACAGTATGAGGAAACGAAGTGAGAACCGGAACGATTTTAAACTCTGAATGGATATAGTGTTGAAGAAAAATAGTCTGGAATTCAATACTATGTTCATATCCGTGACTCCACTCGTCCGCAAAAACATCAAAGTCACAATCCGACCGAATAGAATCTATGATTTCATTATCCGTTTTGACAATTCCAAACGGGGTTTGAAAATTCTTATTGCTAAGGGTAAAAAGATTCTGAAGACCGCGGTGAGCGATACCAAGAACAATATAAACATCAGCTGGCCGGGCTTGAGACAAAATTTTATAAACATTGGCATATACACCTCCCCCAAGGCGAATATCGATATGCGGAATAATTGCAGCACAAATATCCAGGTTAATCACAGAATTGACAAGGGTTCTGTTTACGGGCATTTCCTTGCCATATTGATCGATTTGTTTAGACAATTGTTGCGGATCATCGCTGTAGCAAACACCGGCATGTTTCGGATAGCGATAGGGTTGCAGGGAATAAACTTTGTTCAACTCGTAAATTTGACGCTCTGAGCGGGAATTGTCCAGAAGATAGTGCTCATCCAGAACACTGATAAGATCATCCAGTGTTTTTTTAAAAAGAAATTCACCGAATTTTTTTTTGTAGGCCTGTTGCATATCCATATGCGAATGCATACCATCAAAATACTGTAACATATAGTAGATATCCGGTGACAGCCATATGATTTCAGACGTCAACCCCCAGTTATCTTTTAATCCGACGAGTTCTTCATTTTCATCCGTTTCGGCATAAACAACCTCAATGCCTTTGCGCAATCTTGGATAAAGCCCGAATTCGCTGTTTTCCGTTTTCTTGTGGATTCTTTTAAGAGTCACCGTGTTCTTTTACCCAATAATGATATCAGGGATAGAGTAAAACCTTTTCTCTTTGTTTTTTAAAATGATCCAGTAACGGTTGCCAGGCCGCAATAATTTCATCTGCAGGTCTGCCAAGCGATAATTGTGCCGTGATCTCTTTGGAGCCCAATAGTTTACATAGCCATTGTTCACGTAGCTCAAAATCATCCGGAAACAACTGCTTCATTGCACACAGCAAATGGACTCCGAATTCAACCGAGTTCAAGTGTTCCATATCTTTGATGTGAAATAAAAGTCCCTTACATACCTGTCCCTCATATTTGGGACGGGATGCAACACCGGGAATGCTTGCAGGGATATAAGAACATGTATCCATACTGATGCCGGTGAATCTTCTATTCTCCATCTCACCTTTGAGAAGAACAGCATCTATCCAGGGGGCACCCATGATCTCAAAAGGCTGCAAAGTACCCCGTCCTTCCGAAACATTGGTTCCCTCAAGGAGCCCCATACCCGGATATAAAAGAGCACTCTGTACCGTATTTATATTTGGAGAGGGCTTAATCCATGGCAAACCGGTTTCTGTATACACCTGATGCCGTTGCCAGTTTTTCATTTCAATAATCCTCAGATCGACCTTGCCACTTTCCAACCACTCTTCACCATTAAACATCAAAGCCAGTTCTCCTACAGTCATGCCATGGCGCAGAGCTATTTGTTGAATGCCGACAAACGATTGGCATTCAAGATCCAATACAGGGCCTTCAACAATAACGCCGTTAATGGGATTGGGTCGATCCAGGACAATGAATATTTTGTTCTCCCGGGCAGCGGCATCCATGCACAAAAACATTGTACTGATATAGGTGTAAAAACGGGTTCCAATGTCCTGAATATCAAAAACAAGAGCATCAACATCCTCGAGCATCTCACCCGACGGACTCTTGTTTTTGCCGTACAAACTAAATATGGGCAATCCGGTTTTCGGATCCGTTTTCGAGGATATTTCTCTTCCACCTTCCTCGTCTCCGCGCAACCCATGTTCAGGGGCAAACAGGGCTACCAATTCCACATTGGGGGCTTTATGAAGGATATCGATTGCGTGAACATGCCGGCGTGAAACAGCCGTGGGATTTGTTATCAACCCCACTGAAAGCCCGTCCAACGACTTGAAACGGGATTGTACCAGGTTATCCAGGCCGCTTAGCACCCCTTCTTTTGCAATGGCACTTGAGACGAAGAACAAAATTAAAATCAAACAAAGCAGTCGTTTCATCATTCATTCCCTGTGCTGATTAAAGTTGAAATTATGGGGACGACCAACTTATCCCCGGGGTAAAGTTTTGAAATCTTTTTATCCGGATTATATTGTGCGAGTAACCAGCAGGGAATTTCAAACTGCTGGTTGCAGATCCGCCAGAGATTATCGCCTGACTGAACGGAATAATGCCTTACCCCGTTTACTTTATAATTGTTGAAAAAATCTTCCTGTATACTTTTATGATACTCTAATCTTCTGCGATGAAACTCCCTGGCTGCTACTCTGGTAAAGATCAGCCGTATTCTCTGACCAATCTGGATATCCTGACCAAACAACAATGAATTCGCATCTCTAAGGCGTTGGGTGTTGATCTGCAGCCAATCTGCATAATGTCCCAGGGTCTCTTCGGGCTGTACATATATATAATTATCCGAAGGCACCATAAAGCTCACCCTGAAGGGGAAACTCTGATATTTTCTCATTATCGTATCCGGCCTCGTTTCCTGCTCGGGTATAGTTTCACTTTGAACTTTTTGATGCGGTTTCAGGCCGCCTCCCAACATCTCATCTTTTTCAACCGAAGAAATAATACTTTTTTCCGACCCGGGCAATTCGAGAATCTGACCTGCCCGTATAAAATGAGGATCCGACAAATCATTCATGGCCATAAGACTATAAATCGATGTTTTGTATCGCCGGGCGATCGCACTCAGATTGTCTCCCCGGCGAATCGTATAGTATCGATCCCGTATTTGGCGATGATATTTGTGAATCGGATTAAGACGGCTGTAAAGATCCTCCACATCTATATTATCGCGAAATGGCAAACGTAACTTGTAGCCTTTGGGTATGCGGCGTTGAGATTTAATGACGGGTATACGGAATGCCGGATTTAAAGCGATCAATGTATCAATATCAACCTTAAAAACGCCGGAAACAGACTTTAGCGTAACAAAATGCGGCAACTCATAGAGCTCATGCTCCGGGGCTTTGGCAAGCTTGAAATCGCCGAAATAGTTTTCATAGTTGGCGGCAACGTTTTTGGCAGCCAAAAACTCGCTGTAAAAATTTTTGGACGCAAAGCCGAATCTTCGGCTTTTATACTGTTCAACGATTTGGCCAATATCGTCGGTTCCCGTTCGGGCTATTGCCCGTTTCATACCGTATAATCCGTGATTATACGCTGTAATCGCGAGAGGCCAGACTCCTAATTCCTTATAATTCTTTTTTAAAAGTTTAGCTGCCGCAATAGTAGATAAATGGGGGTCAAAACGCTCATCAAGTTCGTAATTAATTTTCAGAAAAAGCCTGCCAGTCGATCGGGTAAATTGCCACATGCCGGCAGCACCAACCTTGGAATAAGCCTTGGGATTGAACGACGACTCAACATGGGGTAGATATGCCAGTTCTACCGGCAAATCATATTGGCGAAAAATCTTCTGAATATTCTCTAAATATTGACCAGAGCGTATTAGTCCTTCACGAAACCTGTTGGCGAGACCAAGCTGGCCACGGATGTTGTACCTGGCTTTGCGGAATTTATGGGGATCATCCGTATCCAGCCACAATCGATAGATAAAACGTTCTTCATCATTTAGCGTCAGCGTATCAATATCCGGCATTCGATGCGATAAAGAATTGAGGACATCTATAATTCTATCCTTCTCTTTTTCGACCTTTTTCCAGCTTTGTGGTCCATCGTCCAGATAGACCACCTTATAAACGATATCCAACTGATCCTTATCGTGAATAAGAGCACAACTGTCGGGATATTGACTATATATTTTTTCCCAAAACTCTACATTTGTTTTTAAATTTTCAGGTAGTGGAAAGCGTTCCGATGCCGTCGCAAAGGCACAGCAAATAAGAAACAAGCTAAAAAATGAATCAACTTTTTTCATCATACCAAAAAACCACCCTTTTTCACACTGAATTCATGTTCATTTTGTTACAAGTGTCTAACATGTAAGACAGCATTAAACAATAGCGTCTTTAAAGGATAATGTTTTTTAAAGCATTAAGAAAACATTCCCTCCGACCCCAATCGTGCTGCATAAAATGAGCCAAAATTTTTCGGAAATTAAAAAGGCAAGAAATTAATCATAGGGTTTGGATTAAATCTTTATGCCTTGTCAAAGCTGCGTTATTCAGAATTTTTATCCAGAGGATCGATTTCATACCACTGGGGGATTTTTCTGTTCAGAAAGAGTTCGGCCAATGCCGGGTCATATTCAATAATGTTGGTGATAACTTCAATGAGACGTTCTTTGTCGAGTTTTCTGATCATGTCCAGTTTATCCGCTATATTTACAAAATCATTGCCATCCTGAACCCATGAATAGAGCAAAGCGATGACATGCTTGCATAACTGTCTGGTATCTTTACAGGTACAGGACGTGCTGATCTCATTGCCGTGGACGCGTATTCTTACCGCAAAATCCTCCGTCATTGTACCGACGTGTCCCGAAATGGCATTATGAAATACGGAAGCCTGTGTGACCTCGGAAGATTCGTAATATTCCAAACCTTTACCCTGGACCATCTCTTCGTCCAGCGACCCAACATCTCTAAAACCTATGTCCAGGAGTTCCCGGGAAATCCTTTTATCTTCTTTATTTTTCATATAAATAACCTGATAAAATTACGATTTAATATTGTATTGCCGTGTGAAAGAATCAACCGACAAACCCACCGGACACTCACCCTTGTCGTTATGCCGGTCAATCTTTGCCCGCTGTTGGGTTTAAATTTTCCTCTTGCCAATTTATTATACAGACAAATCAACCGGTCAAGCCAGCCACCGATCAACTTTTCATAAAAACAGCAATGGCTACAATTTATGATACAAAAGCGGGAGTAAAAATTCAAGCATAAAAATCAGGATAGGGATAGCCTCGCTCGATCATCCAGAATCTCTGAAGGAAGCCCCTTTTGGGCATGCTCCAAAATCTTATCAACCGGTTTATTTGATTTTACGGATTCGCTTAAATATCGCCTCCAGGCCCTGGCACATGAAGTATATCTGAATAATCCCATCAAATGTCTCAACATCGATAAGGGATTAATACCTTCCGCTTCCTGTTTTTGCAAATAAGGTATTATCCTTTCTATCACTTGCCGTCGCGTCGGAGGCAATCCATTCCCGGGTTTAAAGAAAGAATCTGCATTTGCAAATAAATAGGGATCAGCATAAGCTGCGCGACCGATCATCACTTTGTCTGTCTTGCAGAGATGTTCCCGGGCCTCTTTCAGGGTTGTAACACCACCGTTTAGTTCAAAGATCAAGCCGGGAAACGTCTTTTTTAAATGGTAAACATCTGTATGGCGCAGAGGCGGAATTTTTCGATTTTGCTTGGCATCCAGGGTATTCAGATCTGCAATCCGTGCATGAATAATAAAATGGCAACATCCCGCCGCAGCCAGCCGTTCGATAAACCTGTAAAGTTGTTCATAATCAACTTTATTCTCTATTCCAAGACGATGTTTAACCGAAACCGGAATGGTAACTGCATTTTTTATTGTATTGTACAATTCCGCCGCAAAATCCGGATTCTTCATCAGTTTGATTCCAAATTCTCCTTTTTGTACTTTTGGGCTCGGGCAGCCGGCATTAAGGTTAACAGCACTAAAGCCGTATTCCTGAGCCATCCGGGCACAGAGAGCCAATGATTGAGCATCGCTACCCCCCAATTGAAGCACCAATGGCAATTCTACCGGATCAAAGGCCAAAAGTTTGTCCCGGTTTCCTCGCAGCAATGCAAACGTGGTTATCATTTCGCTGTAGAGAACCGTATACCGCGTTATAAGTCGCATAAAATAGCGAAAATGACGATCCGTTAGTTTCATCATCGGAGCAATGGATAGCGGAAAGTCTAAATCTTTTACGGACAGGTCTGAACTCATCAGAAAAAAATCCGGGTGTCGGGAAGCAGATTCTGTATTCGTTCCTTTTCGAGAAAGGAAAAATGATTTCCCTGTAAATATAATGATCTTAACCGGCGTAATTTAGAAATTTCTACCGGAAGTGTGGTAAGCTGATTATCCGACAAATATAAAATGCGAAGATTTTCCAGTTCACCAATGGTAGTCGGTAAAGAGGTGAGTTTGTTGTTTTTCAGATAGAGCTTGCGCAGGTTTTTCAACTGGCCAATAGTGCGCGGAAGTGCTCGTAAAGAATTGAAGGATAGATTCAGTTTATCCAGTTTTTTCAACTCTCCGATGCCCGGGGGCAGTGTTTCCAACGCGTTGTTTTCCAGATAAAGTTGATTGAGGCCGGACAAACAGCCAAAACGGGGTGGCAAGGTTTGTAATTGATTATGATCTAAAAACAACGTTTTGATAGATGTCAAATCACACATTGCATCCGGTAGAGAGCGGAGTTGATTAAAAGAACCATATAACACCCGTAACTTTGATAATGCACCGATAGAACCGGGTAAATATGACAGCCGATTGTCTCTGATATATAAAGAGTGTAAACGCTGCAAATTTCCCAGCTTTTGTGGCAAGTGCTGCAATTGATTGAATGAAACATCCAATCTTTCGAGCAGAGATAACTGAACAACGCTCTCAGGCAAGATCGTTAGCTTATTCCTTTGTACAATAAAATCCTGCAAACGAATCCAACCATCCAGTGATCGGGGTAGCTGTACGATATTATTGTTGGAAAAATTTATCCTGCGTACATTTTTCAGCTCGGTAATAGAACCGGGAAGGGCGCGCAGACGGTTATTTGCAATATTTAATTCAACAAGGGATTGCAGACGAGCGACCGACCGGCTTAGATTCTGAATGTCATTGTTGAAAAGAATTAATACCTCTAAATCAGATAAATCATATAGTGCCGCGGGGACTGTGGCAAGCGAATTATGGCTTAAATCAAGCGTTTCCAGCGAAAGCTCTGAAATAGCCGGATCGACAGACTCGACCTTGTTGTTCCAGAGTAAAAGTGCCTTCAACTTTGCAAAATTTTTAATGTCCTTCGGAATTGCCCTTATCTGGTTTTCATTTAAAATTAAGGTTTGCAGCTCCGGCAATCTATAGAGTTCACCCGGAATTACATCCAGATCATTGCCGCTCAAATCCAGAATCCTTACATTTTTCAAAGTCAACACAGCGCCGGGGATCGTCTTAAAAGCAGCATTATAGTAATCATTCACCTTTCCCGGGATTAATAATAGTTTCTCTACCTTTTGAGGATATTCGAGAGCCTCCGTCAGACTGTAATAAGTGCTTTTCGGATCGGTAAATGATTGAGCGTTTAGGCTCGGTAAAATAAAGAGAATAACATAAAGAATACGATTCATTCTTTTCATCTTAAAAATTCACCTCAGTGGTAAACTTGACAGCAGAATTCTCCCACCTGGCATTTAAATGATCAAAATTGGTTTTCTCACCCAATAATGCCGTAAACGTGACCCCATAATCGCCGGAATTGATAATATTATTGCGCTCCAAAAACATGGTTCCCTGAGCACGATATCCATTGATCTTATCTTCATAGTGCAGCCAGGGGCGATGCACCAGTCCGAACTCTATTGCCGGTATCGTAAAAAGATAAAAATCCGGTAGTTTAAAATCAATATAACAATACTTTAAACGCATCTCCAGATCGCCCTCGCCGTCACCCTCTCTGTCGACAGAAATATCAGGCGTGATGCGTCCGGACATGAAGGCATTGAACTCTTTTTTGATTATAATGTACCCTCGATTTATGATGAACTCACTGTATCGTGTCTCCCTCCCTTTACCTTTTAGATACGATAAAAACCATTGTCCGCCTATTCTTATACCCGAGAATTCCCGATAGCGAGATTCATCGTCAATCCGCTCCACTTTTTGACTTTGCTCAGAAAAAACCGCCATTAAAAAACAGGGATATACCATAAGAGATAAAAATAACACTATATACCTTTTCACAGCCCTCATTGCCACCTCCGGTTGTTACCAATTCCAGTTCAACTTTAATAAATTATTGTTTATTTGTCAACAAGGATTTATATTACAGGAAAAATCATGGAGGAGGATTTGAGAGTATTTGGCTTTATTTTAATATTATCCGCTGCAGCATATTGTCAAAATCTTCAGGTTCACTATGATTTTGGAGAGGACCGCAACTATTTAACCACAACATTTGAAATGTTCAAAGCGGATGACTATGGAGCAACCTTTTGGTTTATTGATATGGACTATAACAAGGGCAAAGATAAAAGCATGTCCCTGGCCTATCTTGAACTTGCCCGTTATTTCAGCTCTTCTCTTTTCAAACCCTTCTCGGTTACCGTACAATACAACGACGGTATCTCTGATTTTGGTTCCCTGGGACAGGTCTGGTTGACAGGATTTTCACTCCCCCTTTTGATAGGATCTGCGTATATCGCCCCTGAACTTTTGTACCGGCATCAACGCGCTGCTGCCGGTATGGATCTACAATTTACTCTCGTCTGGATATTTTCCCGTCAAAAAATCGAGTTTGCCGGATATTGCGATATCTGGACCCAGGATAAAACGAAGGATAGGAAAGAACTCGCGGTTCAAACAGAACCCCAGATATGGTATAATTTTAATGACCATTTTGCTGCGGGTAGTGAAGTTGAAATCAGCAAAAACTTTTTGCCCGGCAATGGGTGGGACTTTATGCCGACGGTTGCAGTTCGTTACATTTTTTAGAGAGTAACATTCAAAACAGAGGAGTGGACGCTATGGAAAAAACCAACCCACAAAACCAGAACATGAATATGCGTACAGAGATTATCGCAGGCATAACCACATTCCTGGCTACCATGTACATTATCGTTGTGAATCCAGCTATCCTGCAGGACGCCGGCATGCCTTATAATGGTGTGTTAACCGCCACCGTTCTGGTATCAGCATTCAGCAGTATTCTCATGGGTGTTTATGCCCGAAATCCGATTGTCATCGCCCCTGGCATGGGAATAAATGCCTTTTTTGCCTATTCCGTTGTTATCGGAATGGATATCTCCTGGCCGGTCGCTCTGGGTGCTGTTTTTTGGTCGGGAATCGTTTTCCTGCTCTTGTCGATATTCAATGTACGCACGCATATCGTCAAAGCCATTCCACGTCCCCTGCGTTACGCCATTGCTGCCGGAATCGGTCTCTTTATCAGCTATATTGGTTTTAAAAATGCCCTGTTTATCGTCGATAACAATGAAACACTGAGTGCTCTGGCCAGAATGAACCCCGTCACCATTACTTTTGTCGCCGGCTTGTTTATCACCGCTGTATTGGTTTGTAAAAGAATCAAAGGTGCTCTGGTATTCGGTATCATAAGTACAACCATTCTGGCAATCCCGATTGGACGCATTTGGGGAGATGCTTCAGTCGATATGGAAGGCATTCAGACTCTTGTGACCTGGAAAGGTCTCTTTGCCGCCCCTGACTTTGGTTTATTCTTTTCACTCAACCTGATCGAGTCACTCCAACTCTCACTATGGCCGGTAATCTTTGCCTTTCTTTTTACGGACATGTTCGACAGCCTCTCCACATTCATCGGTGTTTCCGAAGCGGCAAACCTGGTCGATGAGAAAGGAGAACCCAGAAATATAAAACCATCGCTTATTGTCGACGCCTTTTCCACCACCATTTCAGGATTATTTGGTACAAGTGCCGGAACAGCATACATCGAATCCGCTACCGGTGTAGAAGAGGGCGGGCGCTATGGCTTGACCGCAATTGTTGCCGGTTTGCTCTTTTTACCGTTTATGTTTTTATCCCCGCTCCTCTCGGTCGTACCCGCAATAGCGACTGCCCCCGCATTAATTTTGGTCGGAGTGTTTATGATGACACCGGTACTAAAAATTAACTGGCAGCAATACGACGAAGCCATCCCGGCATTTTTGGCGATGATTTTGATACCGCTTGCCAATTCAATCACTCAAGGTATTATTTGGGGATTTCTAAGCTGGACATGTCTGAAAGCGGTTACGGGAAAGTATAAAGAGATCGGTATCACACTCTTAATTATCGACATCTTTGCAATCCTGGCTCTGGTTATATAATAAAGAAAACGGCCTGATTTACACAGGCGTTTCTCTTAAGAGACATCAAGAGCGTTTATTTGCTGTTCCAACTTTTCCAACAGTTGTTCGAGTTTAAGCGTCGCCTCTTCCCAGTCACCATAGGCGTGTTTTAAATTGCGTTTTACAATTTCATAATCCGTTTGCAAAGATTTAATTTTCGCGCTTTTGCTGTAATTCTCAGGTTTGCTCAGCTCAGCCTCAAGCTCGTGTTTGCGGTGTTCCAGATTATTGATTTCATTTTCCAACCGGGCAACGCGCTGCTGCAGTTCCGAACGTTCTTTGCTAACCTGTTGTCGTGCCTGAGCCTTAAGACGTTTATGCATTTTTTTCCGGTTTCCACTCTCAAACGGTTTACCGGCGTTGTCATTCGCTTGACCCTCCTTTAAATGCTTTTCCAGATATTCCGTGTAATTGCCCTCATATTGCATCAAGCCGTCCGGCCGTACCTGGACAATCTTGTGTACAATTTTATCCAGGAAATAGCGATCATGCGACACCAGCAACAACGTTCCCTGATACGCTGACAGCGTCTCTTCGAGCGCTTGTTTGGTGGCAAGGTCGAGATGATTTGTTGGTTCATCCATAATCAAAAAATTAACCGAAGACAAAAAGATTTTAGCCAATGAGACGCGCGCTTTCTCACCGCCGGACAATATACCGATTACCTTGTTCACCTTTTCACCACGTATCCCAAATAATCCCAGAACATCGCGAATATGCGGAATGTTTTTTGACTCGGTGACGTTTTCAATCACCTTATAAGGTGTCTGGTCAAGCTCAAGCGCATCGATCTGATGTTGTGCATAGTAACCGATCGCTACCCGTTTTCCCACCTTAATCTCGCCTTTTTGAGGGTTCAGTTCCTGATGAATAATGCGTGTGAGAGTGGTCTTGCCCGCTCCGTTGGGGCCCACCAGAGCAATTTTCTGCCCTCTGTAAATATCCAGATCGATATCTTCAAGTACCCACTCCTGCTGGTAACGGAAATATAAATTTTTCATATGAACAACATGGTGATAGCTCGGATAAGCCGGTTCGATCCTGAACCGAACCGGTTCTACATCCGGCTTAAAAAGGTCAGCCTGGTTTAATTTCTCCAATTGTTTGATCCGGCTTTGGACCTGAGCCGCTTTTGTGGCTTTGTATCGGAATCGATCCACAAATCGCTGTATGCGTTGGCGCTCCTGTTGCTGCTCTACCCACTTTTTATATACGAGCATCTGGTGCTCAAGTTTTTGTCTCTCATATTCATGATAAGAACCCGGATAATGACTCAGTTTGCCCCGATCGAGTTCAACGATTTCATTTGATAAACGATCGATAAAATATCGGTCATGGGAGACGATAATCATGCTTGATCTCAATCCCGATAAATATTGTTCAAGCCATTGTAGCGAATCGAGATCGAGATGATTGCTGGGCTCATCCAGCAGCAACAAGTTGGGAGTTTGCAATAAAAGACGGGCCAGATAAACCCTCATTCTCCATCCACCACTCAACTCCGCGAGCGATCGCCTAAAATCATTCTGACGGAATCCAAGACCGCTAAGAATAGATTTTACATCCGCCTCCAGCCGGTATCCGCCCTGGAGCTCATATTGTTGCTGGAGAACCCCCAGTTTTTCAATTTGAGCCTTATGATCCTTGCCAGCGGTTTCAACCGCCCGTCCGAGTTGACGAATCTGGTCCTCAAGGGCAATCAAATCTTTTCTTGCTTCCAATGCACTATCCAGTACTGTGGTACCCGAAAAAAGGATCGATTCCTGTGGCAGATAACCTATGTGATAATTTTTGGATTTGATTATATGACCGGAGGTAGGCTGTAAATCGCCGTTCAGTAAACGCAGAAGAGTCGTTTTACCGGCACCATTCGGCCCGATCAACGAATAGCGCATTTCGGGTTGGATATTCCAGTCGATACTATCGAGCAACAAACGGTCGTCAAATGAAAATGTCAATTTATTGAGCTGTAACATGATTAAAGGGGCAGATTCCTGCGTTCAGGATAAAGGACAGGCCAATTCAATATAACTCTCTCCGGCTCCCTGTGCGCCGCATAGCGCGCTTCATCAAAATCTTGTGGAAACTCTTTTTTCTCTCTTTTGGCTGTGGTATGCGCAACGTATAGCGGCCGTCGGAATGAAGGTCCCAGGCCAATCGGTTGTCGGTCAGGGCTTGTTCAAGCACATAAATCAGACGATTTCGAAGCCGGGGCTGTAAAATAGGTATGATCGCCTCAACCCTGTCATTCAAATTTCGCCGGCGCCAGTCAGCGCTGCCGATAAAAACCGTAGGACGATCATTGTTATGAAAATAAAAAATGCGGTCGTGTTCCAAAAAACGGCCGATAATACTGATGATCCTGATATTTTCGCTGTAATTCGCCAGTCCGGGGCGCATCCGTGTATGCCCCCTGATAATCAAGTCAATTTTTACGCCGGCCTGAGACGCCAGATAAAGCCATTTGATCATACCGACATCATCCAGCGCATTCATTTTGCAAATAATTCGACCATTATTATTTTTTTTGTGAGATTCTATTTCCTTTTCAATCAATTCATAAAATTTATTCCGCATATAGGTGGGAGCCACAATAAAATGCTTATAAGACTGATCCGGTGCATGACCGGTGAGATAATGGAAGAGATTTACCAGATCTTCGCCGAATTCTTTATTACAGGTGAACAGACCGATATCAGTATAGAGCCTTGCAGTTTGGGCGTGATAATTTCCTGTACCAATATGGCAGTACGCATGAGGTCCGTCCGCTTCTTCCCGTACGACCAGAGTCACCTTGCAATGGGTCTTCAATCCCACCAGACCATACGTCACATGAACACCGGCATTTTCCAACATTTGTCCAAATTCAATATTTTTGGCTTCATCGAATCTTGCCTTGACCTCGACCAGAACAGCTACCTGCTTGCCGCTTTCTGCGGCCTTCATCAACGCTTTTACAATCGGCGATCCCTTTGAGGTGCGATAAAGTGTTTGTTTAATGGCGATAACTTTTGGATCCGAGGCGGCGTCTTCTACAAAACGCTGAACCGTCGCAGTAAACGAGTCATAAGGATGATATACAAGTTCATCGCCTCGTCGGATAATAGAGAAAATATCCTGATTTTCTTTGCTGTCACCGGTTTGCACAAAAGGTTTTGCGATCACCGGCTCCCATGGTTTATAGGTGAAAGACGGTATGTTGAGATCGGCGATCTCAAAACAATCGGATAAATCCAGCAAGCCATCCACTTGATAGATATCATCTTCTTCAAGATCGAGTTCACGTATCAATAGATTCAAAACATTATCAGACATGTCTTTCACCACTTCCAACCTGACAACAGGTGCAAAGCGACGTTCACGCAGCTCTTCAGATATCATGCCCAATAGATCTTCTGCTTCCTCCTCATCTCGCCGTACATCGGCATTTCGAGTGATGCGAAACGGATAAATGCTTTCTATTTCCATTCCCTTGAACAACTCGTGGATGTTGTTTAGAATAATCTGCTCAATAGGAAGGAGACGATAATTTTTGCCCTTTTCTAAAAAGTAAAAGCGTCCGTGACTCGCAGGCACCTTTACCCGGGCAAAATGAGTAGAATCCTCCAGGGGATGTTTCATTTCTATTGCCAAAGAAAGGCTTAGATTTGAAATCAAGGGAAACGGATGACCGGGGTCCACGGCCAGCGGTGTCAGGATCGGATAGATATGTTCGTGAAAATATTTTTTTGCATTCGCTTTTTCGCTCGCCGTCAGATCATCATACTCACAAATTTCCAAATGAACTTTGTTTTTTAAAATAGGAACAAGCTCCTTCTCCCAGACCCGGGTCATCATATTCGTCATTCTGAGAGCCGTATCGCGAACCAAAACCAGCTGTTCCGTCGGCGTCCGACCATCCGGAGAGAGTTTGGTAACCCCGGCAGCTTGCTGTCTTTTTAAACCACCCACTCGTTTCTGAATAAATTCATCCAGGTTATTGGCAGTGATGGCAATAAACCGCACCCGTTCCAGCACCGGTGTACGCGGATCCAGGGCTTGACAAAAGACCCGCCAGTTAAAGTCCATCCAGCTCAATTCATGATTGAAATATAACGAAGGGTGGTTCAAGTCCGACTCTTTGGATACCTCCTGAGGTTCAACAGAAGGAATAAAAGTCATTCTGTCACGAATATAATCGAGATCTTTATCTTTTTTTTCTGCTTTTTTGGTCATCTCTCTAGTCTCTTTTGTCTACGGTCAATATCTTTTAATATAGCAAAACTCTTATCCTAATGCAAATCCGCTTAGTGGTTATTGAGATAGAAAAGCCATAATTCTCTGCATCAGCATATGGCGGTCTTGCTCGGAAATGATGCTCTCAAAGGGAAATCCAAGCAGGACAAGCTGATAAGGACCTGAAAATGCCACGCCGGCACCTCGTTCATTCTCGCTATAACGCAGGATAACCCGGGCGTCAGTACAGGCTGTAATTGCATCCGGAGCTTCAACCTTATAACGATCCCGATCATAAACAGTGTTGAACCGGATCACACCCCCAACATTAAAAGCCTCATCAATTGAAAAGACTTTGCCGGTTCCGGCACCATAATTTGAGTCCCAGTCGATTTTTAAAATGTCGCGAGCAAAACAAACATCAGAGTCATCCTTGTCTTTTCCTGAAATCAAATCGGTTGCCACATAAGCTCCTGAAATAAACAATCGGCCCCCCTGTAAACAATACTGTCTTACCTGTTTCTGCAATGCAGCAGGGAAAACGGTATAATCGGCCGAATCTGCACTTTTCCCGAGCCCGAAGGTTTGCTTTTCCTCTCCAAATATAAAATCCACCCGATCATAATCCGTTAACATAACCAGAGAGTCCATAACCGCTTCATCACTGCAGGATAAAAAAGAGTAGCCACAAGCGAAAAGGGCTTTACCGTGTATTTTGGAAAAATCAAAACTATTTCCGGCAACAACCATAGTCTCATAATCGGATAAACTTTCTCCATATCCGGGCATATCATTGCTCAGAAAAAGGGATTTCGGATCAAAATTTACCTGATTGCCGGTAAAGAGAAAATCATATCCGTCAGCAACACCTTCATCATGGATATTGAAAAAACCTTTGAACGGTGCTTTATTAATCGTTGCAGCTCCACAGATACGATCAAAGCCATTCACAATCAAAACCGGATCTTGCTCGCCGTTCTTTTGCATACCTAAAGCAATAATCTCCGAGGGAAAACTCTTCCCTCCGGCATTCACGGCGCAAACTTTATAACTATAAATAATATTCGGTTTAATCCTGACTTTAATAAAAGGCCGTGACACATATCTGCCGTTATCAAATCCGGATTCATTCGTTCTGGTGTAGAGGATATAACCAGAAGCAACAGCACCGGATTCCAATGGATCTAAATTGGGTTTCCATTCAACCAGTACGCTGTCATCGTCACTAAACGACGCTCTGAGATGAGTAACCGGCAGAGGAGCTATTGTCAGAGGTTGGCGGTGTTGAAAAGCTATAAAACGAGCCAATCCCTTGTACATGGCTCTGGCAACATCAAAACGGAACCTCGGATCAAGCGCATATTTCATGTCGGCAAAATTCTGATGCGATAATAACTCGATCAAAACGGACGGAACATTGGGGCGGTATGCCTCGCTGTATAGCCCCTGAAAAAGTGAACGCCTGGTCCAATTTTTGTTCCATTTTTTTCGGATATCCTCGACAATATTTGTTTGCAATATATCCGCTAAATCCCTGTTGGCCAGGCGGGATATTCCATTTGGGAAGTACTGGGTGGTATCGGCTCCATAAAGGCTGTATATAGAGAGAGTGCCTATGGTGGTATCTCCGAGTGTAAAGCCGGCATCAGTATGAAAAGCAAGCGAGACATCGATTGGAATGCCCAATCCTTTTACCTTCCGGTTCTTATTGGGGCCACTGGGAGCGCCAACGAGATAATTCACATATTCTCCGCGGCTTTGATAATCATCGCGATAATCGTTCTCATCATCATTCAAATTATATACCAGTGTATCCGGCATGCCTGAATATTGCAGATGATAGCGGGCCGCCTCCATAAACCGCGGTCTGTTGCTCGTTCTTCCCCCTCTGAGCACATTTCCCATACCACCGCCAAACCGTACCGCATCCGCACTGACGAGCAGATCGGGATTTCGGCTTTTGTTTGTCAACACGACCGATCCCGAATCGGAATGGGCACCCTGTTTAAATTTAAAAGTTCCGAGATATATCCAGGTCGAACCGCCGATGCGTTGATCGATAAAAAATTCCGTCTTTCCGCCGAAATGATTTACCGTATAGGATGCATCCGGAACGTTAAAATCGGAAGCGCGATAGCTGATATAGACAGCGTAATAACCTGCAGAGGGAATAAATGGAATCCACTCAACTTTGGCGGAAACAGAGGAATCTGAAAAAGCAGTAACAAAGGTACCTTGAGAAAAAGGATTTTCATTGGCGCAGTAAGGAGGGGCTCCCACTGCGAATCCGGAATCCCGGGCGGTAATCCAGCTGTGAATGCTGTCTAAAGAGGTCTCGCGGTAAAGAGAGCGTTCAGGTTGCAGAGACCCGTCATTATCGACGACGCATTGCCGGCTCTGAATATCGCGTTCCCGCGGTACAAAAACGCGTGCACCTGCATTTTCCAGCATTGGGATCAAGTAGGGCAAGGTAAAGGACCCCGGCAGCAAGTCCTCCACTGTCTGAAATAAGCGCGGTCTTTGCCATTGCCAGCGGTTTTGTTGATGATCATAATACCAGCCATGACTGTGCCATAAAGCGATATACCTGTCTTGTAACCCCTTTTGAATCGAAAATGGTCTGGACCGGTTTTCAATAAAGCGCACGGTCTCTTGCCCGGGAAAAGGCATCCTGCTATAATCGTATTCTTCCGGATGAGAACGGTAATAATTTGGGATCAGTGCTTCCAGCGGATGCTCGAGAGACTTTATTGCAATATCATAATCTCGAAATCTTTTTCCCAAAACAGAACGAAACAATTGGTAAAGCGCCTTAACATTGTCAGGCCGATAAGCGGGATAAGAGAAGGGTTTGTTGAAAAAAACCACAATTTTCTTCTCATCCTCGTCGGCACAGAGACTGTCTATTCTCACCGATCTTGGAAGCTCAACAGGGCACTGACGATACCAACACTGGCCGAGGAATTTTTCAACCTTCTTATGTACGTTACGGGTAAATTTGTCCATTCCACTATAGTCATAGGAGGGTAACTTCCCGGGAATGGTGGGGGCACATCCAATATAGATCATCAACAGGGAAATAATTGAAAAACCAAGGTAATAACGTTTCATTTTGCAGTCTTGTTCTCCATATAATATGTATTTCGTAACCGTTTATAGATGTTTTGATCCTTTGATGGTCACGTTTAGCACAATTGTTTACCGAATACGGAATCTGAGCATAGGGCACACGCTCAGGCGGATCGAACATGCCGAGTTTGAACCGGGCCTTGAAGAGCCGTTTCACTGCCACATCATCAACGCGCTGATCAAAGGAGAGAGCAGGATCCCGAAAAGGCTCATCCGCATTTTTATCGTTACAGCCGTTCGAAACCATCAGAACAGTCAGACATAACGCCACCGCCAACAGAAACAATATCATTGCCGCGCTCCTCATTGTTAAACCTCCACCATTTTGTGTTTCAATCCCGACTTTGACAATTGATTGAATACGTTTTCATGGGGAACAGAGCATTTATCTTGTCAAGGTGTTCCTGGGCAAACTCGCTTTTTCCAAGGGCGCGGAGATTGGCATCCAGCTGTTCCGGACTGCTGACACCTATCAGGGCCGAGGTAACCCGTTGATCCCGTAAAACCCAGGAGAGTGCCATTTCGGCAATGGATTGGTCTCTTTCTTTGGCCAGTTTTTGTATTTCTTAAACTTTACTCAACAACGAATCTGTAATTTGTTCTTCCTGCAAAAACCGTAGCTCTTAGCGGCGCGAGAATTTGATGGAAGGCCTTTGAAAGGTAACCGAAAAAAATACAAAATCCAACCGTAAAATAATCGATTTGTATTAACTTAAATTCTTTATGCCGATCTTGCCCTCTTGAACACGATATTATAAATCGCTTTGCAGAAATAAAGTACATCAGTTGAAAAAGGTTCTTGCAATTTACGTTCGAGATATATGCGTTCGGACTTTACAATCGCATCAAAGTCCTTCGGCATATCGGCATAATAAGGGGGGATCAGTCCCGGTTTGGTCTTAATGCGAAGATTTTGGACATCTTTTGGATAGAGATTGAAATAGTGTTCACTCAGGGCACGCACTCCCACAAGGCTGAGGTCACCGTGCAGATAATTGATCAGCTGAGGCAATTCATCCAGCCACAGGCGACGAAAAAACTTGCCCCATTTCGTTACCCGAAAATCATCTCGTATTTTACCATTCCGGTTCAGTCTATTCTGAGAAAACACGATATCCTGAATATATTCGGAATAGGGATACATAGTACGCAATTTTTTAATACGGATGACCTGCCCCTGATAACCAATCCGTTTCAGCTCGATAAAAAGACCCTGCGAGGGATTTCTGTATAATAATGGGCTCTTGGCTTTTTGGACGATATAATAGATGTGCCCGTTCAATTCGGTTACATTTATAACTCTAAAGCCGCAAAAATAGAGCCTTCCCAATAATTCTGCTTTGGAGATAACGGTATTGCGACCATGCGGAATTGCCCGGCAAATACATCTGATTCCGGGTATTCCGGGCAAAACCTGCCTGAAAAGAACATAAGATGAATAGATAAGACGGGCCATAAAGGGTGGGTATTTTTGATAAATTTGTTCATGATAATCATCAAAACGGTTCTTACAACCGACAAAATATCCGCTAGCGGTCAATTTGCGATGAACATTTAGAAAATAATCATTTAAATGACGGAAATTATTAATCTGATTAAAATTGATAAAGAACTGTATGGAAAAATTTTCCAGCGCTTTAATCTTAAAGAGTTTGTCGGTATTAAAAACGCGAGTAGCAGTCGATTCAATACAATCGAGATTAATGTTATTCTCCAAAAAAGAAAACAGATCAGGACGCTCGGTAAGATAAAGCAGTTCGAGTTTATCACGAACGGATTTTTTCAGTTTTATTTTTTCAACTTCAACGGCATCCGTTTTTTCCTGTTGTAAAAGTCGGTTCACCACATCAATATCTTCAATATCATACTCTTTAGGCATTAATCGTGTACGACAATAAAAAAAACAAAGAGGTAGTTCCAGCAACATCAGTATCGGAATCGGACCGAATAATAAATACAACCGATCTTTATAAAGACCAACCCCAAAAACAAGTAGAGCAAAAACAGCAGCAGTCAAAATACCAGACTTGAAAAATGGCGGATAAGCGAAATAAATATTTTGCGGTGGCGTTTTTTTATATTTATGCGTCCAGGTAGCGGAAACAAGACCCACTCCAATATGGATTATTAGGATGTGAAGAGTAAAAGTATCCTTATAAAACACGTCATAGAGCAAATAATGAACACCGAAATAGGAGATGAGCAAAAAACTCATGTCTATCCATGCAAGAGGCATGTGCAAATCCCCGATATAACCGTTTTTAAAACTGCATTTTTTCCATTTAGAGCTAGATTTAAAATATAATGACGGGATGACCGCGAGTTCCAAAAGCAATAACAGACCAAAGGTACCGCATACATGGTGGCGGAAAAATACATTCATACCAAAAATATTTACTGCCAGGGTAGTAACAAAGAGCATATATATGATTGTGCGTAAGAAGAAATGAAAAAATTCATTCAAAGAACGATACCGCTCCAGTTTCAAGCGGCCACTGCACAAAGCAACCAGCAACCATATCACGCTAGTCAATATTAATAGATCAGGAAGCAATGGATCCATGGATAGGGTTAAATCTCGTTGTTCGAGAGCATTAATGAAAAAAAAGGAGAATAAAAAAAGCAAAAAGTCAATAGTAAAAGGAAAAAATCTACTTACCTGTATCTCTCCTTCTTTTGGCAGCGCCTGTGAATCAAAAGATTTATCCACCTCTTCCAAAATCGATGACACATTCATTCTATTCCTCATACCCTTTAGCCTGAATCGACCATTATCTTGACAGATACCACAATCAGATTCGGTTCAAAATAATCAGAGTGCTACGAGTTGCTGTCTTTGCATCCGTTTAAATTCTATCGAATCAAACTGTCGATTTGAATATGTTTTAAGCAAAAATTATTCCATAAAGGAATCCGCCTGACCAATCATTAAAACCACCAAGGCTGGATTTGCCTAAGAGGATTGACACGGTTTGAATAGATTACAAAAAATCACTGATAAATATAGACTTGAGCACGAAAATAATGAGGAAAACCAACAAAATTGCAGATGAAGAGTATGAGGATTGCTAAATTTTAGTAAACATTGCCATCAATATGATAAGTATATTTGGTGGTTATAACAGCTAGCAAGCGTAGATTATGTCACAATTATGTGACCACAAATAGCCACCAGGAATATAGCAATATTTTAGTCGGGTGCTGTATCCCTTTTCTTGGTTTAATATCTCATCTCTGTCAATACACCGATATTATTAAATGGGTTGAAATAGCGATCAACATATTTACAAGCCGTCAGCGGCGATATAGGCGTTAATGACCGCTTTTTCACCTTCTTTTCCGGGAATTGAATTACCGTGCTCGATACCGATAATTTTGCTCGCATCCATTTGATAGATATACTTAAATATTTTGAAAATCAGCGGAAGCAACAAAAACCTCCATCTCCATTCCCCGTTTGTCCAGCGTTTTGCTGATTTTCTCCTGTACATCAACAGGCCGGGATCTCATGCCATTGTCTTCAAAAGCCCGGAATCCTTGATCGGCCATAAAATTCAATTGCGAGACAAAATCATCTCCCGCATAATGTTTGAATATTCCAAAGTGGGGTGCATACTTAAATTTAAGGGATTATTCGAATCGGTTATTTTTTTAGCCCCTAAAGACGATGGGGCGGCCGAGGTGACGCCCACTGCAATACCTGAAACCAGAAAATCTCTTCTCGTCATAATAACCTCCTGATTACTTTGCAAAAACCATTTTGCGGGGCTTGGCCAGGGGAGGGTCCACTGTAAGAAAATATATCCCGCTGGATAGCTCCTCCGCCTTGAACAAAAATTTATTGATACCCCTCTCCAATATACCGGAAAAAAGCGTCGCAACATTTCTGCCGAGAATATCATAAACCTTTATATCGATATTCTGAGAACGTCCGGATTCGATTATAATGGTTGTCTTTTCATTGAACGGGTTGGGATAATTTTGATAAAGATAAAGATAATGAGGAATCGATTCCTTATTATGGGAGACAACGTGGGTTTTGGTGGGATAACTCGCCCGCAAATTATCAAAGAAAAGCGTGCCCGAATAAAGTTTATCTTCGATCTTGTCGTTAATCAAACGTATGGCGATCCGGGTTAACTTGACAGGAAAAATGAATTTATCAGCCTCTGAACCGGGAGGAGGTTTTAATGGAACAGCTACCCTGTTAAATGCATTTACGATTTCCGGATGCGGCCGCGGAAAAAGACGAAATTGCTCCCGAGTTGCTGTCTCTGCAAAAACATATATTCTATGCGTCCAACCGTCCAGTTTGATATCCATCAACAATGTATCTGGGATACCAAACAGGATTTGCTCAGTGTCCAGATATAACCAATATTCATTGCGATGTTGATATTTATAGCTATAGTCAAGGCGCAGGGCTGATTCTCCCGACGTTACTGAATTACCCGATAAGGATATTTTTGTTCTGTTGCTGTCGCAATTTTGTTGTAAGAAAGACCAGCTATCCATACTCTCCACAGAATCGATTTTCAATATATCGGTCCCCACCTGCACCTTTACCCGGGCAGTGTCGCTATAGGATAAATAGCGGCTAATGACAGCTGTTTCGCCTTTACCGGATGGAATAAACATGCCGGTCTCATCAATTGAGCCGATATGGTTATCCAAAACAGAATAATCCGGCGTTAAAACATGAATTTCACCATCACTATCCACAACTTTTGTCTGAAAAGAAACCGTGCTCATCGTATCTGTTACAACCAGCGAGGGAGAAATTGTATACTTTTCAACAGATTTAACCGCCACAAAGGCAGAATCCTTTAACCCATCTTTACTCAGCAGAATATAGCCACTATCACAAGAGACCGCGGCTGTAAAAAGGCCTTCTCCGGAAAGCGTTCCCAGTGAAGAAGCAAAGGAGATATCCAGTTCCTTAAAGTCAAGCGGAACGGGATTGTAAAAAGTATCTCTGGCCGTGGCTTGCAGAGAAACCGATTGCCCGGCCAAAACACGAAAGGAATCCGGAGCTACGCTAATAGTCACCAGAGGGCTCGGCGGTGTTTCGGCAACCACCAACAGCGCATTGCAAACAGCTCTTTCACCCCCTTCATCCGAAGGAGAATTTTTAATCTGGTGACGAACCACCATGGTCGTAGATCCACCGCCATCTAAATTCAACGCGTCGTGAGCGCCGAGTGAGATCATAAAGTCAGCCAATTCAGGAAGCGTCATACCGGCGCTGATGCGCTGGCGCCCATCAACAGTAACCAAATAAAGTGTTTGTTTATCCGCGGAATAACCAATAGCGGTGCGGGGATGTCGAACATAGGTAAAAGCCGGTTTGTTGTGATTTAAATAACTCGTATCCACATAGTTTTTACCGTTTTTAACCAGCTGAACATATCCGCCCACCATCTCTTCCAGGCGCGGCAGACCGGGACTTAGTCCGAGCCAGATCCGTAGCGTATCGCCGACCTCCACTTGTGATGACAAAAATTGACCGGCACTACCATGCCCCGAAAGCACCGCACTGCCCTGCGGGATCGTCATATCGCCTGTTTGAGTTTGCCTGGCTTTGACCACGCACAAAAGGGTGTCGTTGACAAGCCACCTATGCAGGGGATGGATGAGGATTTCCGTTCCCCACTTGTTGGTTCGGGTTGTATTTCCCCTATAGGTGTTGTAGAGTACCATTTCATCAGCTTTTCTTGTCATATTCACTGAATGTATGCGCTGGTAAGAATCATTTACATGTATCGTGCCATGAAAAGAAACGCGATTAATGGCGGGAAGATTGTTAATATTAAAAGCAATTGTCGGAGGAGAAATTGGGGGGCGCAACAGATTCCCCTGGGATATTTGCGCATTGATCGGCGTTCCGGTATTATCGAAAAAATCTCCGTTAACAGCCCCGACTACATAGTGACCGAGCGAGTCATTTCGCAATGCCATCGAGCTTGTCTTTTCTAATCCCTGAAGCCGATCCCTTGCCTTTACCGTTTCAATATCAATATATGGATTGCCCAGATCCACGGTCAACACCTGGATTGACCAGGGCTTTGTGGGTTCAGTAATACTTTTGTAAATCACACCTGGGCCCACAGGTTCATTGACCAGGGTTTGGAATTGTTGAGCCTCGGAAAAAGAAACGATTAATAAAGATAGAATAATAAAAAACACTATGGGTCTCAAATCACACCTCACTATTATTTACCCCAGAATTCACGCATGATTTTTTTCTTTTTCATCAGTTCGCGACTGCGTTCAAGCGACTCTTCGGCATATGGACCATCAGGATTCGTTTTATAAGCTTTTTTAAATTCACTGATTGCATTATCATATTCATCCCGGTCCTTTTTGTGATAGGCGAGCCCCATACGGTAATGCGGTTCACCGAGCTCGGGACGCAAAGTGGCGGCGAGTCCAAAGTGCTCAATGGCATCCCAAAGTTCACTTTTGCCGCCTTGTTTGTAGAGTTGACGACCCTTTGCCATGTGATGATAATACTTTATCGGTTTTGAATCGGGTTTTAAATCGAGGGCCGTAAAAAGAAAACGAACCGCATTTTTGATCCGGTTCTCTTCAAGAGCCTGTTTTCCCTTTTCAAGATAAGACTTTGATTTGATAATTCGTTCCTTGATCTTAACAATTTTTTCGGCTATCAAGAGAGAATCCTGTGTCACGGATAAAGAGTGCTGATACAGGGACAATGCCTCATCTATTCTGCCATTGCGGTAATATAAATCTGCCAGTTTTTTTAACGCCTCGGGTTGTTTGGGTTCAACTGTAAGCACATTTTTATAGAGAGCTATTGCCTCGTAAAAATTTTCATTTTTCGTTTTGTGCTGTGCCAGATTTAGCAAAATAGTAATGTACAAATTCCGAGTTTCCTGATCATCAGGCTCGAGGTCCCAGGCACGGGCAGCAGCCATTTTTGCGCTATCCGCTTTGTCGATTGCCATGTAAGCTCTGGCCAATAAAAGACAAGCATCAACTCGTGTTGAATCCCGAGCCAAGACCTCTTTACATTCATTTATGGTCAGACGATAATCGCCCTGCTCATAGGACTGATTCGCTTTTTTCAATGCAGAGCATGCCAGAAGAAGGGTTAAAATAAAAAGAATAAAATATCTCATCTGTTGTCCTGTTGGTTGATAAATGATTTCCACTGCAGGCCGGTGTAGAGAGAGTATGGATTCAGGGGGTATGAAACCAGGATGCTTTTCTGAATTCATTCCTCAAACCGATCTCTAAAAAACGAATTCAAGACAACCGGTAACAGTGATCGGTTTTCATAAAAATAACCATTTAATGCGAAATGAGCAATTTTTTTCTCGTTAAGATACAGGTTTAGGTATGGTCATATCCCCACTCAGAGAATGGGGATATGACCATACCACAGCAATATCCTTGACCCCGGGCAGATACCAATCATTGAAATTTATATACTTATGATAAAAACAAAAATGGCATGAAATTTGTATTACACATGGAAGCATCTATGGTGACAGGTTCATCAAACCAGAGGTGTTGCAACAACCATGCGGAATAATTTTGTTCGCCGTCAGAACTCTCGAGGAGGATAGTCGATGAAACAAGCCGGATTTATTTTTATCTTGATCATTATAACGAGTTGTCTCTCGTTTGCAAAAACACCAACCCTGGTGGATTTACGAGCAGGGTATTACACCGATGTGGAAGAGTTGTACATCGGTGGAGGTTTTCGGACCGGGCTTGGCCGTTCTCTGGATCTGAATCCCAATCTAGAATATGTTTTGATCGAGGGCGGAACTTATATGACAATTAATGTAGATCTTTTATTTACCATCATGGCGAACAGGCGAAATTTTGCCTTGCTCGGTGCCGGGCTGGCGATTTCACGCTTTGACCCGGAAGGAAAAGCGGAAGGGGACTCTGATACCGGCTTGAATTTTCTCTTCAGATATGGGTTTATAACGAGATCTGCCATTCCCTATTTTCAGGCAAAAGTGATCATGGGGGATTATGACGACATTGTTTTAGGAGGCGGGCTGGAATTTAGATTGTAGAGAAATTGTTCAAAGTGTAAAAAACCGCAAAGCACAGATACGCTGAATGTTTGGTTGCGCCGTTCATATAGATATATGAATTTGAATAATATCTACCCTCTAAAGGGTTGGTGGTCTGTTTGCTTTGCGGTATTATTTTTTGCGAATCTCATAGTCGACTATAATGGGAACGGATTTTTTTAACATGGCAGAGGCCGAGCAATATTTGTTTTCAGAGAGTTCTATCGCCCGTTCGACATCTTTTTTATCGATATCCTCACCATAAAAAATAAAATTAACTTTAACCTTTGTAAAGACCTTGGGATGTTCTTCAGCTCTTTCCGCCTCCAATATACATTCATAATCATCAACTTTAATCCGTTTTTTTTGCAGAATAGAGATAACATCCATTGAGGTGCATCCTCCCAATCCCATTAAAAATAGCTCCAATGGCCTTACCCCCGCATTTGAACCCTCAAATGCTTCCGGACCATCCATTGAAACCCAATGGCCGGAATCGCCTTTCCCGACCATTGTAATACCCTTTACTTGCCTGATTTCAACTTTCATTTATGCGTTCTCCTTTGTCTGATATATTGATTCAGATCGTTCACCAATGGCTCTATATCATCTTCAGAATAACCTTTTTCAAAAGCTGCAGACTCTAGGGTCCCCCAGACCGGTTCTCCACAGGCAAGACAGCGAACCCCCTTTTCCATGAGAAAGGTCACAGACTCGGGGTGCTGGTTTACGAGATCTTCTATGAGGATATCCTTATTTACCATCCCTATCCTCTATAAAAGGGGTTTAACCTCATCCAACAATACCTGTTTGACAGCATCGGGACTCTGTCCCGGCATACCGATATATTTTTCCACTATTCTGCCTTTTTTATCGATTAAAAAAGAGGTGGGAATACCGGATATGGGCCCATAGCTGTTAAACAATTCCTGAGTGGCATATGCAATGGGATAGTTAATCTTGTGGTCTTTGACAAATTTTTCGACAGCGTCTCTGCCATCCCTTGCCACCGCGACACCGAGTATTTCAAATCCCTCTTTCTCATATTCATCGTAAATTTCTATAAAGTGCGGAATTTCCATAATACACGGAGGACACCAGGTATCCCAGATATTTAAAAGAAGAACCTTGCCTTTATAGTCTTCCAGCGTTAACGTCTTTCCTTCCAGGGTTTGCAGAGAAAAGGAAGGAGCAGATTGTGCATTATCATTGACGGATTCTTGCTCGCCACTGCAAGCAACAATAAAGAAAAAAGACAACAAAATAAAGGATAAAAGATTACGTGTTTTCATGATTTTCCTCCAAAAATAAATTTTTTCCTTGTGAATCAAAAGTATAGTCGATTATCCGACGACAATGGTGTTTAAGAAGATTCTGTATAACATGACTCTGGCAGTGATCATTGACCTCGATGCAAAGTTGCTCAACCAACGATTCTGCAATCGCCTTACTGCGGCAGACCTGTATTCGTTTTTTAATGTTACCGCAATATTTTTGGATTATTTCATATTCTTCTTTCATTGCCCTACCCTTTATTGCTTAGATGAACAGGACAAGGAAAAGATTCCTAAAAAATTACAAATATTTTCTACTGTATCGCATGGAATGTTTTTTCAACAATTCTTTTATCTTGTCAGTAATAACCATCTCTCCTGTTGACGGCTAAAAAGATGATCTCAGCTGTAAATTCAAAGAATTTATCATGCAGGGATCAGGTATTGACTTTTTCGCTTCCGACATAGTGTGCCAGCTGGTTTCGCAGTGCCAGACGAGCCCGGTGCAAATTCGATTTAACTGCGGGCAAACTCATTTCAAGCATCTCGGAAATCTCTTTGAGGGAATAACCATCAATATCCTTGAGAACAAATACCGTTTTAAATTTTGGCGACAATTGTCGAATGGCCTTTTCCATTGCCTGCTTGAGTTCATCGTTTATAACAGCGTGTAAAGGATTATCGCCAACGGTTTGATTGAATGATTCCAGCATATTTTGATTGATCTGCTCATCGGCTATATCAAAAGTTACGGATTCTTTCTTACGGGAACGCAAGCGCATCAGGGCAAAATTTGTTGCAATCCGGTATATCCAGGTGGATAGAGAGGATTCGCCTTTAAATCCTGGCAGAGCTTTAAAAACCTTTAAAAAGGTCTCCTGCAGCACACATTCGGCCTCTTGCTCATTTCCCAATAGCTTGAGAGCGGTATTATACACAATACTCTCGTTATTCTTAACAATACCGGCCATGGCTTTCTTGTCGCCATTCTGAGCTCTCTGGATTAACTCTTTTTCTGATTCCCATCGACTGTTCATCGATCTCCTCGTTTTGATATTCATATAATATATAAATCGATGCGATAAAATTCAAGAAATGAATATCTACTTGACAAAGTGTGTTTAATTGTTTAAAATCATTTTAAAATGACAACCTCCCTGCTGGAAAATAATGAAGAAAACGTTACTTGCGATCATACTTTTATTATTTGTGTCAGATAGCTTGATTCCGACACAGAATGAAAACGACCTAATGATGTCGCCGGAAACCGAGCAAGAAATCCGCAGATTCCTGGAAAAAATTTGCGATTGGGCGATTGACCGTCAGGTCGGAAGCGGTGTGCTTCAGGTCGATGATGGAAGAAGTCGATCCATTTTTGTAAACAGTAATCTGGCTCGCATTTTAATCGCCGGATATGAAATAAACGGGAATCAGCACTATCTGGAACAGGCATTAGGCTGGTTTGATGTCCTGGTATCCAGACAAAAGTACACCACAGCTGCCAATGGAACGGAGACTGCTTTCTGGCTCGATGGTACAAAACATGAAAATATTTATCTCGGCGATGCCGGCACCGCTGCCACAGCTCTCGCCGGAGCGGTTCGCTATGCAGATGAAAACCGCCGGCAAGACTATATGCGGGCGCTTGAATTATATGCAGCCTTTATGCAACATGGAACCGAGAAGGATCCACAGAATAAAAACAGAGGTGGTTCTGACGGATGGATCATTAAACACGGTCCGGACAGGGGAGCATTGGGATGCGGATATTACAGGAATCAAGTCTCAACGGCGCCCTATACCATAGCGACCAGCAATAGCGGAGCCGCTTTCTTTTCCGCGTTATACGCGTTGACAGGAAATCCGGATCATAAAAATATCGCGGCCAACGCAGTGATGTGGCTGATGAAAAATCGCAAAACGACGGGAGAGTTTCCCTATGTTTTGCATAACGAAGAAAGAGACAACTGGCCTCTGGATACGATGAGTTATGTGACAGAAGGTCTTCTTTTTGCCTATTATCATATCGATGATCAGGACTTGAAAGATTATCTTGAATCCAGCCTGAATAAAAGCGTTCAGTGGCTCATTATCCGGCAAAACAAAAACGGAACCTGGGGAAAATTGCGCAGCGAAGACCAACAGAGAAGCCCGGTGGTCGTCAACCTGCTAAACTGGTATTATCAAAATGTATATGAAAATCCATATGTTCTGAAAAGTATTCAGCGAAATTACCGGTATTATCTCTGTTCTAAAAACGCAGAACGCTTTGGCGTTTTCGAGTTGCCGGTAGCAACCGGATTTGTCGGCTTGGCCCAGGCTGAAATTTTAAATACAGGTATTACCTATCGGATTGAGAATTAAGGAAAAGTCGAAGAGGTAAACAGGTGGAATGAAATCCAATTAAAATGGAATCATTGAATAAAATATTACCCGTTTAATAAAATGAGGATGTAATAATGCAATTTATAATCAAAAATTTTTTCGTTTTGTTGATATTGTTCTGTTTTTGTCAACCCGATTCGACGGAAAAAACAAACCTGATCGCGGAAACAGATCTCAAACCTTCCGAACTGGAAAACTGGAATGCGAATGTACCGCAAAACTGGGAGTCGATCGACATTGATGCACAGACGCTTTACCGTCTCACACCCAGAGCGGAACCAGAATATTCTATCCGCCGGCCCCAACATACAGCCATCTGGACGCTATATTCTGTTGATAATTTTAAATTCGTGGTTAAAACAAAAAGCAGGGCGGATTCTCTCAATCCAAAGCGGGATATTTGCCTGTTTTTCGGCTATCAGGATTCGCTGCATTTTTATTATGCCCATTTTTCCGCGACCAGCGACAAGGTACATAACATTATCGGTCTTGTCGATAACGCTGACCGTAAAAAAATCAACCTCGAGCCCGCGGGCGAGTCAACTTACCGACTCGATGTAACCAATTGGCATACACTAAGTGTGGTACGAAATTCAGACAACGGCTGGATAAAAGCCTACATCGACGACCTCGAAACGCCGGTAATGACAGCGAAAGATACAACCTTTAAGAAAGGTTTTATCGGCATCGGCAGTTTTGATGATCCAGTGGATTTTGATCAAGTAAAATTATATACATTTGAATAATACGGGAAACTATCATGTCAGAATATGTTGTCGGAATTGATTTGGGCGGTACCAAAATCTATGCCGCTGTTGTAGACCGGGAAGGTAAAATACTGGCCACAGCCAGGAAAAAAACCAAAGCAGAAAAGGGATTCAACAAGACAGTCAAACGCATTGCAAAATGCGCTGAAAAAGCCATCGAGAATGCCGGTCTGCAAGCAAATGATATCGCAGCCGTGGGTATGGGGTCTCCCGGTCCGCTGGATCTGAAAAACGGAAAAATTATAGAGACTCCCAACCTTAAATGGGTGGATGCCCCGATCCAAAAGGAACTCGAAGGTCTTCTGGAAAAACCCGTTTATATAGAAAATGATGGTAATGCCGGACTGCTGGGCGAATATGCTTATGGTGCCGGAAAAGGCGCAAAAGACCTTGTTGGTCTGTTTATCGGAACCGGCATCGGTGGTGGTGTGATCGTCGACGGCAAACTGCTGCACGGATATAATCAAAATGCCGGTGAGCTCGGTCACATGATCCTCAATCCCGACGGGCCAAAGTGTGGCTGTGGAAACAATGGTTGTCTTGAAGCATTTGCCAGCCGGCTGGCGATCGAAAGGGAGATACGAATTGCAGAAATCAAGGGCGTCCAGACCTCTGTTTTTAAGGGCATGGACAATAAATCCTCGCGTTTGCGAAGCAAACGACTCGCCAAAGCCTTCAGGGACGAAGACCCGGCTGTAACGCTGGCAATAAGAAAATCAGCCATGTATATCGGCTATGGCGTTGCTTCTTTGCTAAATATTTTTAATCCCAAAATCGTTGTCTTGGGAGGTGGCGTTATCGAAGCGATCGGAGAGCCCTACATCAAAATCGTCAGAAGCATCGCAGAAAAAAATGTTTTCCCTGTGGCAATTCGCAATGTCAAAATCGTTGCTGCGCAACTAAAAGACGATTCTGCAATACTCGGCGGAGCCAAACTCGCCTGGGATGCCGTTGCAGCAAAGGAAAACAAAAAATGAAAAAAAAAGATAAAAAAGCCAGCCAATATGCCGATAAACTAAAGAACCTTACCAATAATCTTGAAAATGTGATCTGGGATATTATCCATGATCTACGCGAATCCGAACAGCGATATCGTTCCATCGTAGAATTTGCAGTTGACGGCATTATCACCATCGACCCGGATAATCATATCGTGAGCTGGAACCAGGGGGCGGAAAATATTTTTCATTTTAAAGAAAAAGAGGTTCTTGGAGAAAAACTGGACAATCTCATCGTTAAGGATGACGTCGAATCGGAAGCCATGACCTTGTCCAAAAAAGTGATGCAGGGAGAGTCTATTCGCAATTTTGAAGCCATTCGATATACCAAAAAGGGCAATCCCAAAAATGTACTGGTCTCGGCGGCCCCCATTAAAAATGAAAACGACGAGGTCGAAGCTGCATCGATTATGTATAAAGATATCACTGAATTGAAAAACGCATATGAGCAGCTGGTCCAAACCGAAAAACAGGCTACCCTCGGTGTCATCTCCGGCAGTATCGGACACGAGCTTAACAATTTGGTTGGGGGGTTGTTGCTGCATGCCAAATTATTGAAACAACATTATAACAATCCCGACCGGGTCCAAAATATCGCTGATCTGCTGCTGACCAATTTGGAAAAAGTGGCCATGCATGGTAAAAATCTCCTGTCGCTCAGCCGTCCCAATAAACCCAGATTCGAACCCCTCGATCTCAATGCGGTTTTGAAGGAGACCACAGATACCCTGAAAATGACCGGCGTTTTAAAGCATTACGAAATTCAGGAATTGTTCTGCGATCAGGTGTGTTATGTGCACGGCGATAAAAATCTTCTGGAACAGGTTATCCGTAATCTTGAAATCAATGCTGCCCACGCGATGGAATCGGGTGGCCTGTTGAAAATCAAAACCCATGTAACCGAAAACGGCAACTATTTCGAAATGGAATTCATCGATAACGGCCCCGGGATTGACCCTGAAATCAAGGAAAAAATCTTCGAACCCTTTTTTACCACCAAAGCGGAAGGGATAGGCACCGGACTGGGCTTACCCATCGTCAAGGATATCGTCGAGCAACACAAGGGGTATATCAAGATAAAGAGCCAAGCCCAAAAGGGGACCAGGGTAATCGTCGGTATTCCGGTGGTCAAAACATAATTACCATACCAACGATCTGACCGGAATAAAAAAGGTACAATTTATTGCACAGGGATATGATTCCGTTTTCGCAAAGCAGCGATTTTTTGCACAGATTCAATGCCCTGCAAATTACCGCGAAATAGCGGTAACAGGTCATGGACCAGTCAACTTTCTCCCCAAACTCTCCCTCCATGCTCTCGTTGTAATAAATAATGCCACTTTTTCCGTTGATGATTCACAGCCTATCTACGAAACTCTCAATGACGGAAATAATGCGAACAACAACAGTCTTATCGGAGTATCCTGTCTCGTGGTTGGAAATACAAGCCAAATGGGACGAGTGGGTATCTCGGGCTCATTACCGTATAACCATATAAATGGAGCCACCTATCAGGGTGAACTCTATAGTGTGGATGTAGGTTTGTCAGCTTCGGATTCCCATATCGCCATCGAAGGCGTGAGCAAACACTATACAGATAACAACAATACCGCACGAATTGCCACGCATGGAACGTTAACAAAGTGGGGTAGCACTTCTACCCTCATCAGTGGCGGGGCATTGGGATACCAAAATTATAAAGAACCCAATAATCCTCCCTGGATTGCCGGCGTCCGGGGGAGTGCTTATGATGTAACGGCGTCCTATCCGTCGGAAATCAGGACCGCCGGTCAACGCTCTGCAAGAGCTCCATTCAGCTAACAAAGCCCAACAACAGGAAATAAATGCATTAAAAATCCTGTTGGCCAATTAAACAACTGATGCATTGAATGTAAGTGATGAGAATATCGGTGGTAGTGGTGAAAACAGAGGCGCTCTAGTAAGCCCGGAATGCCTTTCTTTCCATCTTCATGGTACCGGCCGTTCCGCTCTCATCTCAGATAAAGCACCCGAATCGTTTTTGTAAATGCTCCTGCCTTGAAACGGACAAGATATAGTCCGGATGAAACCTGTATTCCCCGTTGATTCGCACCGTCCCAACGGATAAGATGATTACCGGCCCTGCAATAGCGCGACTCCAAAACCCGAATCCGCTTTCCCTGAACATTGTAGATAGATAGCGTTATGTTTTCCGATTTTGGAAGCACAAACTCGATCGTCGTTTCCGCATTGAACGGATTGGGATAAGCGGGATAGATATCGAAATATTGAGGCAGCTTTAATCCGTCGAGACCTTTACCGCTCAAATGAACAGGGGGCGGTGGCGGGAAATTACCTGCATCATGTACACTTTTCGCTAATTTTGACGTTCCGGTAGAGACGATGAATTCACACGGTTCGGAAATCCATGTCCAATAGCCCTGTTTGGGAAGAATGGAATCCGTATGCTGATAACCCGAATCCATTTCATACCTGTATATATAGCTTGAAAATGCCGAAGACGGGTAAGAGGTCAGCGCTGAAACCGTCATTGCTGAGGCACAAGCACCGATCATTTGCCATCCTGATGATAAATTCAATTGGTAATGGTAGATGGGATCCAATTCCAGGTCTACGATAGCAGAGGTATAGGCATAAATCCAGTATCCCTTTCCAGGCTCCACTTCCGAAGAGGAAATATAGCTGTCGCTGTATTCATAAACCTGTTCTGCTCCGATTTTCGAAAACAAAGAACTGACTTGAAGATCATCGGCGGTACCCGGGATCGAAATCATATACCAACCCGGTATTGCAAAGTTATATGCAAAAACTTGCTTTTGGGGGGATGCAAGCAAAAGTTCTCCATAGACTGCGTCATCATCAACAGTTAATGATAATGGCGGTACAGGAGGAGATGCCAGATTGACCAGCCCGCCTCTACCGCATTCCCCGCTTGAAACAATCAGATAACCCAATTGAGGATCAATAGCTGAACGATTACTGCACAAAGCTGGAATGAAAAACTCCTGAAATACGCGCTCCCAGCCATGCAATGAAGAATCGAATTGTTCGTTAAAAATATCCTGCGTAAGTAATTCATAATCCGCTTCTTTTTCATGATTCGAATAGGCCAACAAATCAGCTCTAAAATCAGCAGCTCTGTTTAGAAGCTCTGTATTCTCTCGCTCAGAACCAATGAGCGGAAAAATCGTGAAAAAAGTTCCCTCGCCACTTTGTATGGTATAAGTATTAATGCTGGACATTGCCTCGTGCCGGATATAATCAGGATACGGAACGGGAAAAATTTCATTCGTTTTTCGATGAATTCCTGTAATATTTCCATTCAAATCGATAATGAGTTGAGAGTTACAAGTATATCCCTGATGTTGTTCGGCGACTGTTCCCAGTATGATATTGGAACCGGCCGTTTTTGCTATGTTCGTAATCTGACGAATAATGGGAACCGCCCGGTTATCCTCCTGATTCGGCGCGATCACATAGCGTCTCTCTTCCGGAACATAATCAAATGTTATGGGAGGACTGCCGATCTGATTACCTTCATATCGTGAAAGACTATATTCGGGCGTAACCAAAACATCAAGCTGGGGATTCGATTGTAAGGCATTTTCAATTTTATCCACGATTATGGCAAGGTCAGGGGTTGGCTGCGACTGGGGCTGAAATTTTATTGCAGCGGCATCCACCGAGCTCGCTGCTTTTCCAGAAACAAAATGGGCAGTAATGTCATAATCTCTATTGATAAAAATATCGCATTGATTTGCGTTTGCATTACCCTGAATGCCCTCCCAATGAGAAAAAAATGATCCCTTTTCCGGCAGCGTTTGCAGAAAGAGACGCCTTCTGGCAGAAAGTGTATATATGCCGGCGCCGGAACATGAGAGGGAGGGATCATCACTGTAAACCGTTCCAGCTCCCTCCACGGTCAGCGATACAGTATATTCATCCTGGCTGCCGTTAGCGAGGATCCCTCCCTCACCCCAAGCAAACCACTTTCCCACCGGCTGCGGTTGATACCAGGAATGATATTCTCCCTGCATAAAAGTCGACTGCAAATCCGGATGTGCGTTTTGTATAAATCCCCAGTGGCCGAAGCGGCTGATACCGGGATCGCTATCCGATAAAACGACATGCGCTTCTCTTTGGGCCGGGGAAATATTCCAGCGAATTAATTGTATAAACTCCTGATCCAAAGTGTGATTTGCGGTATAGAGCGCATAGGAATCATCAGGATAAAATTGAATTTCCTGGGGCATCAATGTAAAAGGAAAATCCGGAAAAAGATATTCCGGTTCACTCCAGTCTGCACCGGTCCAGTAACGATGGACTATTGTTTCCCCGGATTGAGTTCCATCCGGAACATTTATAAAAACGTGCGGAACATCCAAATGATCCTGATCGACGGCGCCAAGCACATAGCGCCAGCTGGTATCGGTTTCTTTCCAGACACTGCATTTATACAATGGATACTCAAAATCTGTTCGTGTCACCAACGTACCCAGAGAATGGCCGGCGGGTCCGTAAAATTGATCGTTATTCAAATCCATTCTGATATAAAATAATTCATCGATAGCGCTATTGTGATTATAGTGAAGACCATAGGTTAAATAAAGCTCATTATGCTCTTTAGATACTCTCAATCCCTTGATGTAGATGGTATTCCAATTGTCCGAGTCATAACCCGGATCAATAATCATTTGAGGTGCACTCCACGAGTTTCCCTCATCTGTGGATTTGATATAGTAGATTGGTTCATACCAAATTTGGTCTCCCAGCGGTCCAGGTGACTGAATGCTGTAGGTCGACTGGCGATACAGTAGATACATATCATTTTGAGCATTTTGGAAAGCATAAACATAAGTGGCTTTGTCCTGGTGTTGCGAATGCGAGAAAGGAACTGTTTGCCAGTTCGACGGGTTGAGAATATCCGGATGATCACAGGGCACAGAAGATCTCAAGTGCTGAATGGGATTCACATGCCCACTGTTAAATACATGCAGATAATGATCTGAATCGAGTAAAATTTGTGGACAATAGTGAGAATCATGATAAGGCGGAGACTCGGCCACTTTAAAGCTGGAAGACCAGGTTTGCAGGGTATGGTCGTAATAAATAATATAAGGATCACAACTGGAAATATCACCCGAAGGCTCAAGTCCTGCCGGATAGACGATAAAGGTCCTGTTGGCATAGCTGTCATAAACGCCCTGAGAGATTTGACAAGCGTTGCGCGAGATGGTTTCAGAGGTTTGTTTGACAAACGGCTCTCCCTTAACGTGATCGAAGAAATGCGCCACCACACTTTTTTCCGAATCCATTATAAGAGATAAGGGATTCTGCAGTATGACCTCGGAAGAAACGGTCCAGTGAGAAAAAATGACATTTTCCCCTGCAATTGCTGTCAACGTTAATTGTTCAGCCAATGTGACAGAGGTTTCATATTGGTTTTTTACCGCTACCTCCAGTGGGGAAATATCAACAGATCCTCCTCCTTTTACAGAACACTGAAAGGGGTAAAACAATGGATCGCCAATCACAAGTGATATTTCATTGGAAAAAGCAGCTGTGGAAGCGTTTTCGATCAGATTCTGGTCCTCGACCGGATATAAAGAATTGATAGATGAATTTATCAAATACGGCCGGGCCCTCAGAGAAATGGCAAAGTCATCCAGACTACCAAATGCCCGATTATCCTGGAAAACAGATCCATTGCTTACATAGACGGGTTTATTTTCCACATCTTTCCATAACATGGTTTCCCCGTCGACGAGTAACTCGAGAAAACCGGAATAGAGCCTTCCATCATGTTGTAGTACAACCATTTCGTAAGAATCGCTGTTTTGTATCTCCAGATGATCAACAGATATACCTGTTTCGGTATCCCGAAAAGAAATGGTTAATGGTTGATCGGTTGGAATGTACCAATCGATCAATCTGGCATCAACGAGCAATTGTCCGCTCGTTTCGCAGTCGTACGATCCGCCGCGCCAGCACAGGGGATCCACATCGGTCCATTGGGTAATACGATCGATCAATCCATCCGCGCGCCATACCCAATCTTCGCTTACGCTCCATCGGAGTATAGCAGAATCTGCGTCAACGTTTACCTGAGCACCGCTTTCGACATACCGCATCGTCAGAACACCCTCTGCAGTGGTCGGATGCCTCACTTCAGTATGCCATAAATCTACGATATCGGTGCCAGGCATCAATTCATTGTAATCTACTGCGAGTTCCACACAGGGCCTCGGCGTTAAGATCGTATTGATCGATTCAGGTACCAGACCGTTCGGTGGAAGCAAACTATAAGTGGCCTTCATATCATTTTGCACACCGGTAATCTGATGAGATGAGTCCAAAGGATAACCGCCCAACAATCCCTGTCGGTCCGATTGAAAAAGGCCGTTATCCTGGTAATAGACATTGATGTTTTGTGCCAGATTCTGCAACGAGGTATTGCTGCTGTAAATAGCCCAGCCGGGAGAAACAATCCACTGGGTTTGAGAAGGATCATTTGACGTGATTTTATCGATTCCAAAACGAATAACATTGGGCCAGCCGGCATTCCAGTAGGCGTCGTGAGCCGTTTTGGTCATTCGCATAGCATGACCACCGAAGGGTGCCTGGTCTGTTTCAATATCGATACGGGTATACCCCACGAATTGATCCCGTGAATTATAACTTTCGAAAATCATATAAGAGCCGGGCGGGGGTAGGGGAATTGTTTGTTCAGAATATACGATCGGGTACAGAGTCGGCTGATCATCGACCATTAATATTTCAAAATCACTAAATTCGTTATCCGCTGCCCCATGAGGTTTAAAACGAACCAGATACAATCCGGCCGGAATATTTTGGTTCGGCTCTGTAGTGGCCACCCCGTCAATCGCCTCATAGAGCCACTCATCAGTGACATGAATTAGATTGGTAAAATCCAAATCGCACTTGTATAACTCATAATCAAGCCTGCCGCTGTACCCTGAACCGTTGCAGGTAATGAAAACCTGGTAATGTTCATTCGGTGAAATTTTATGTGTCGATAGTTGAATTTCTGTAGCGGCAAAGGTATATCCGGTCAGAACGAAAATAAAAATCAGCACAAACAAAAGCCGGCTGGAACGAAAAAACATCATAAAAATCTCCCACTAATGGTCACAGTGAAAATTTAACCCAAATATGCAGCTAAAAATAGTTTCGCCTGAATTTTAATTTATAATAAACCGCGCAAACATTCAACATGTATCTCTCTATACAACCTGTCGTGCCACAATTATGGTCATTTATAATCAATGATTAAATGTCACGATCCAATTAAAGTATGATCAGATGACAAACCGTGCTGTCACAAAGTTGTTATTTAACCAATTGCATTGTCATTAAACCATTACTCTATGCCTTTTATCCGTCCACTTGACAAAACCCACACGTAAAAACTTATTAAAAACAGTAATCTAACTAATATCATAAAAATAAATCCATCATTTAATGTCTATGGTACAATATTTGCTTTATAAATTTGAGTTATGTTCTGCTGTTGTGGATTGACTTTTAAAATTATAAAGCATATCGGTTGCTTGAAAAATTATACGAAAAATGAAACAAACCGCGAGTGTACGCTTTTGTATAAAAAAATATATAAAAACCATCAAAGCAAAAAAAAGTCGATAACAATGCCCTGGAAACTGTTTTACGAAATGCAGAAAACAGATGGTAAAGATTACGGGGCTATAGAATGGTACCATATGTTTTGTCCGGTGAGAAATTCATTGATGGTAAACCGGAAAATGAAAAGTTGAAAATAATTCGTTTCTTGGTGCTGATAAAAAACCAAAGGATCATGCTTTTTTTTGTTGCACAACTATTGACAATATCTCGGGAGGAATTCATGAAGATAACATTATTAATTCTTGTAATTTTGATTACCATAACATTTTGCGGGTCATTGCAGGCTCAGCTGGATGTTAAGGATGACAGTCACAACCTCTTGATGCGTGTGACGAATGCGGGTAATGTAGGTATCGGCAATGCCAATCCCGGTGCAAAACTGGATATAAACGGCTCTTCAACTTATAGCCATCCAAATGGAGCTACATATAAGGGGGGACTCTATAGCGTGGACACAGGATTGTTATCCTCTGATTCTCATATCGCCGTCGAAGGTGTGACCGAACACTATACAGGTGACAACAATACCGTACGAATTGCCACGCATGGAACGTTAACAGAGTGGGGTAGCACTTCTACCCTCATCAGTGGCGGGGCATTGGGATACCAAAATTATAACGAACTCAATAATCCTCCCTGGATTGCCGGCGTCCAGGGGAGTGTTTATGATGCAGCGGCGTCCTATCCGTCGGAAATCAGAACCGCCGCAGGCTATTTTATAAATAATAGAAACAGCTCCCGTGATTTTGGTATCTACTGCGATGGCCAGGTTCGGCTCAAAGGAGGACCACAGGGTAGTGATATGGATGGTTATATAGCCTTTGGTGCAAATACAAACGCCTCTATCGGAAAGAATACTGCTCTCGGCAGACTTTATATCACCCATACCAGCGGAGACATTGATCTCTATGCCAACAATGTCCGTTTCCGCGGCTCTATCGTCCATAGTTCGGACCGCAGATTCAAAACCGATATTTCTAAATTGTCTACTGCGATGGATGCAATCGAACAGATGCAGAGCGTACGATACAAATGGAAGAATCGCCCCGGTGACACCAATCCCCATTATGGATTCATCGCCCAGGATTTGGAAAGGGTTTTGCCTGAAATGGTTCATACCGATAAAGAGGGATACAAAAGCGTTCGATATATGGAACTTATTCCTATATTGGTTAATGCACTCAAGGAACAACAAAAAGAAATCGACACTCTAAAGTCGATCATCGCAGATTAAAAAAAAAGCCCTGATCATCATAAGACAATCAGGGCTTGATTCGTATCCGGCAACGACCTACTCTCCCAACCGCCGGCGGGCGGTCACGGCACTGTCTCCCCTGCAGCACCATCGGCGCTGGAGGGCAGGATCGGTAAACAGCAGCGTTGTGCGGCTTTTGTAGCAAAGCTTTTCTCTGCGGTTTTATCAGTAGTTATTGCAAAAGATGTACCCGATCTGGTGGCAATGAATAACCGAAAATATATTAATGCGATGGATATAGTGGCTCTCCTTGCAAAAGTGGTCAAAGATCAGAATAAACAGATAGGCGATTTAAAGAGAGCGATTGCCCATTTAAAATAACACTCCACTAAAATCCATCGCCAATAAAAGATATAAGACAGTCCCGGCATTAAAAAATCTCCAGTCGGGGATCGTATCAAAAGGCTTGATAAAAAGAATTGATAATCCAATGATATCAAATACCGCGCAAGAATGTGAGATATCACTTGTTCAAGACCAATTAAAACTGCTGAGGAACGCTGAGAAAAACAGAGTTATGTAAAGAGATAAAATGAAAAAAATATCATAAGATACTTTGAGTGGTTGTTT
>WJMF01000215.1 GCA_014728085.1 Candidatus Zhuqueibacterota bacterium | reverse complement strand
CTCTTGAATTTACCCGTAAGTAATCCCTGAGCAAGAGGGCTGTAGGGCAGAACACCAATTTCATGCTCCCGGCAATAGGGGAGAATTTCATATTCAATAGCCCGGAACAACAGACTGTACGAGACCTGGTTGATGAGGCAATGGCCTTGCTGTAAAAAATCTTCCAGATTTTTAACTCCAAAATTGGACACACCGATCGTGCGAATTTTCCCTTGTTGCTTAAGGGTGTTTAAAGCTGAATAGGTTTCTTCAAAAGGCACATCCGGAACCGGCCAGTGTATTTGGTAAAGATCGATATAATCGGTCTGAAGATTTTTCAAGCTTTGCTCGCAAGCCTGTATGGTGTTATCATAGGCAACATTGCCCGGACGGACTTTGGAAGCGATAATGACATTTCGGCGTTTTCCTTTTAATGCTTTTCCGAGAAGCTTTTCGGAATAGCCGTCACCGTATGCTTCGGCGGTATCGAAAAATGTAATGCCTTCATCCAGCGCTGCGCCGATGGTGTCTATTGCATCTTTATCATCCTGTTCACCCCATACAAGACCACCGGCAATGGCCCAGCAACCCATCGCAATTCTGGAAACCGTAATATCGGACTTGCCAAGTCTGGTATATTGCATAATATTATTGTCCTCCCGAATTTAGAGTCAATTCATAATTTTTTGGTTCAGCAAACTTCAGGGACACTTGCTGCTGCCAGTTCAACTGCGATGTCTGAACCGCGCTAATAACGGCCGGATTTCCACCCTCACTGCGCAGCCAGGCGAAGACAAAATCACCATCGAGTTGATCCGAAAAACGATGCTGTTTTCCGTCAGAAAAAACCAGAGTGTCTGTAAAACCATCACCTGTCACCTGATAAATGAAAACTCCCGGCAGTTCAGACTCGAGCTGGTTAAAGCGGATGTCTTCGACATTCTTTTCAAGAGGATAAAGTAAAACAGCGATGTGGTCCTGTTGGGCATCCGCCATAGAGACTCTGCGAAATGTGAGCCAGTCGATTTCACGATTGGCCGGTTCTCCCTCAAGACCTCGCAAATCCGCCTCCCCCATGCGTTTGATCCGTTCTATATTTTCAGTCTCTTCCTCGGGAATTAAAAAAAGTGCTCCCGGACGTTCATCGGAAATATAGCCGTTTTCGAGCTGTTGCATATGTAAAGGGGTATGAAGCATGTGATCCATTGTTTTGCCTTTATGGGGGGTAAAAATCTGATCCAGCAAAACCCAATATTCTCCTCTTACAAAAGCGAAATGACGGCGGCAAATAGTGTCGTGAAATTCCTTATAGCCATCATGGGTTGCGGCAAAATAATCTGTGTATGCCTGCGCCGCCCAGAGCGAATCGTATCCTTCAACAAAGCGTTTGTTGGTATTGGCATTATCGATCATGAGCATATTGTGAGCGGGGGATTGCTTGTACCAGCTCACATGATTGGGTTCCAGATAGCCCCTTTCACCCAAACCCGCATCCAATGCGATCGGTATTCCGTTTGCATACGCTTCGAAATCGAGCATATCATAATGGGCGTGATTTGCCCAGGGACCATAATTTATCATCATAAAACAGGCGTTTGGATGCCAATCCTCCCTCATTACAACAAATTTTGAATGTGGAAAGAGTTTGGATTTATGGGCGGGTTGTACGGGCTCTACACTGAGTTCTGCTATGTCAGACGGAGGCAACCTGTGCTCAACCGCCCCGACAAAATCACCCCGCTGAAAAACCTCAGCCATTTCCACAAGGAAATCAGCAAAGCGCGTTCCGCGGGCACAATCGTTAAAAGCACAATTTACCCCGACAGGTGTCATCGTTAATGCGGTGAACTCCATCAGGCTCTCAAGACGCGGCATGTATGTCTGCATCGGTTCCAAATTGTTGTCAAAATGCTTGTGCATCAACAGATAGCCGTAAAGCATACCATAAGTGTAGATCGTATATCCGACGCTGCGTTCGATATATCCACCGTCATCAAGTATGTCATTGTGAAAGTGCCGCTTCATATTCTGATCTGCCAGATTCAGCCAAACCGGCGCTTCAACAAACTCCGGAAAGGTGAGCGCAAGATATGTCATGGTGCGGGCATTCGCGGTTTGCCAGTTATAGGGATGAAACGGAACCCGGCTGAGAGATTGATAAAGCCAGCGGCCGGAACCCAGAATAATTTTCAACATACGCTTTTGGGTTTGCGGTGACAGATGATCCCCGATGGCGCGGTAGCCATCAACGAGTCGAATCAAACGGCTGGAGGTGGCCAATTCATACCAGATAATCCCGTAAACTTTGAGTTGCCAGGGTTTACGGTGATGTTCGAGCGTGTTTCTCTGTTCATACCACTGATTGAAGATATCCTCATAGCTGGTCAACCAAAAATCATTCCCGGTAATCAGATAGGCATTTACCAGCGAGGGTAAATATCCCAACCCATTAACAATATAGTCGGACGAATACTGCCAGTCTGTATTGAAATTAATCTGCCAGCCGAATTTTTCTTCTCCGATTGTATAGCCGCTGTCAGGGTGGGCAACATCCATTGCCGCCTGTAATATTTGCTGACGGCGGGCCGGATCGCTTTCAACCCGTCGAACAAATTCATCGATAGTGATAAAATATTCCGCATTCGGATCATACCAATGTAATCGCTGATTGTCCCGGCGATTGGAAAAATAATCAATGACCTGGTGAAGAGAGCGTTCCGCGTTTGTTGTATCAGCAACTTTTAAATCAACGGAACGCAAAAACCCGACATCGGAAATGTTGTTGATCTTTTTGTCAAAGTAGCCGGGATCGAGAAATTCATCATGCCATTCCGAAAGATAGAGATTGGCATCGATATCGGAACGATCGCCGTTCTTTACCGGTTGATCGCAGATGGGACAGTACCATTGATCACCGATTTGATAAATATCCGAATAAAGGGTAATCACCGGCCCGGTCTGCTCTTTTTTCCCGCAGGCAAAAATGACAACAAGAACAAATAAAGTTGCAACAGTTATCTTTTTCATGTTTTTTCCCTTGTGTTGCTCTCAACATTAAAAATTAGCTTCATAGCGCTTCTTTACCGGTAATTCAAGAGATATCGTACCGCTGAGGTCGAGCCTGGAAACGCCGGCAAGGCTCATTTTCCTGATCATGTTCTCTCGGCTCCTGAACCAGGCAAAAGTAAAATCGCCTTCAAGTTTTTCGCTGAACCGGTGCATATCGCCATCAGACAGGATGATTTTATCGCTAAATGTTTTGCCCTTTATCTCGAAAATCCATACACCAGCCTCGCTGTTGATCTGATGAAATTGAATCTCGTTGTCCTCTTTTTCCTTGATCGGGTATATCAGTGTCGCCAAATGATCTTTGCTGCTGTCAGCTTGTGTCATCTTGCGAAAAGTGAGCCAATCGATCTTGCGATTGGGTTCTTCTCCCGGAATTCCTCTTAAATCGGCATCGCCTTTGCGTTTGATTTTATGTATATCATCATCTTCTTGCGGAAAAAGAAACAGAGCACCGGGCCGTTCACGCGAAACAAAGCCGTTTTCGAGCTCGTCCGTATGTAAGGGCGTGTGGAGCTGCCAGTTCATTTGCTTGTCAACATGAGGGGTAAAGACCTGATCCAAAATGAGCCAATAGTCTCCTTTAATAAAAACGATATGCCGCCGGCAGGTCGTTGCATGATATTTTTCATAACCCCGATGGCTGGCGGCAAAATAATCCGTAAATGTTTGCGGAACCCAAACCACATTTTCTCCGGAGATGTCCCGTTTAACCGGGTTTGCCTGATCAATCATCAACATATTATGAGCTTTGGCTTGTTTGTACCAGGAAACATGGTTTGGCGTTGAATACCCCCATAATCCCAAACCGGCATCCACAGCGATTGGAATTCCATTGGCAAAAATTTCAAAATCGAGCATATCATAATGGCTATGATTGGCAAAGGGACCATGATTGATGATCATAAAACAGGATTGGGGCGTCCAGTTTTCACGCATAACGGTAAATTTTGAATAGGGCATTCGCACCGACGTAGAATCGGGCGTTTGAGGCGTTATTTGCAATGATTTCTGTTTCGCGGTTGGAATCCAGGGTTCCACGGCGCCGATAAAATCCGGACGCTCAAAAAACTGTCCCATTTCAACCAACAGCTCTTCCCACCGACTGCGACGGCAATCATTAAAAGGGCTGTTAACGCCCAGAGGGGTGATCGTTAAACTCGTAAACTCCATCAACTTTTCCAGCCTGGGTAAACAAGCCCGCAAAAGATCATTGTCATTAACAAAGTAATCAAACATCAGCATATAGCGGTAAAACATCCCGAAAACATATTGAGTATAACTTCCGGTTCGCTCGATGTATCCCCCATCTTTGAGAATATCGTTTTGAAAATGTTTCTCCATGTTGTTGCGGCTGACGCGAAGCCATTTTTCCGATTCCTTGAATTCAGGAAACAGGATGGCAATGTATCCCAACGTCATAGCAGATTGCGTTTGCCAGTTATAAGGATGAAAAGGTGTTTGGTTAACACACTCATACAACCAACGCGCACTGCCCAAAATAATCTTTAACATGCGCATGTGGGTTTCAGGATCCAGCTCTTCTTCGAGGACCCGATACATGTCGATCAAACGTGGGGTACGATTTCCCAATCCCAGCTCATACCAAATCACATCACGCTGTTTATCTTTTTTACTTTTAATTTTTTGTTTCACTTGATCTTTTTGTGAATACCACTGATTGAACATGTCTTCCAGAGCATGGCTATAGAGTGAATCTTTGTTTACCAAATAAGCGTTCAGGATATGAGTAAAAAAATGAAGATAATGGACACCGAATTTGGAACGCTCCTGCCATTCATGATTGTAATCAATCTCATCGCCAAAATGAACTCCCCAGATAAAATATCCACTGTCGGGATCGACGAATTGGCCTGCAAGCTTGAATATTTCATCGCGACGCTGTGGGTCTTCACCTACAGCTTCTCTGAACTCTGAAATGGTAATAAAGGGCACTTTGACATCAGAATCATAATGATATAACCTGCGGTTATCTGAACGGTTGATGAAATATTGCCGGATGATATGGTAGAGAGAGTCCTTTTGCTGTTTTTGTATAAAATTACGGCTGCGTCTTTCCAGCTGAGAGGGAAAATTGAGCGAGACACTGAGTTCCTGGTCGGAAATGTGCTTGATTTTTTCCTCAAAATAATTTTCATCAAGATATATATCGTGCCACTCGGAGAGATAAAGGGCCGGATCGATTTCAGAACGATCGCCGTTTTTAACCGGTTGGTTGCACAACGGACAATACCACTGACCGTCTTCCTGATAGATATCAGAATAACGCGTAATAACCGGCCCGGTTTGCTCCTGTTTGCTGCAGGACAATAAAGCTGCGATAACGATCACAAAATAAATTATACGTTTAAGCATTTTGATTCTCCATCAGTTGGTTTACTTGAATTCACCTTCCCATTTTTCCAGTTTTTGATTGAATTTCTTTTCGCTTTTATTCCCAAAATAGGTGAGTGAAGAACCGATAACAACCAGCATAAAGCCACTTATAGCGATGATACGGCTCTCTTTTGGTGTCAGAGAGGTTAAAAGCAAAAGCAGGACAAAAACTCCGATAACAAAGGTAATGATACCGACAACCGGAAAGGTGGACATTTGTTTTTTGCCGGCACCATAAACTTCGCGAATAACGTCTACGGGCTTTGATAATTTGACGAAAAATTTTTCAACAATCATTTTGTCTTCAGGGGTTTCAAGAGAAAACAGCCGGACAAAGAATAAAAGCACAGCGGCAAACAAAACCGCGCTGATCACATAGAGAAATACATGAATACCAGATGCCCAGCTCGCGGTAAAATAGAGACTACCGAACAATATCAAAGTTGAAAAAAGCACGATCGCCACCAAAAACAAATGATTTCTTTTATAAAGACGCCCCAGAGGCTCGGCCACGATCAAGACGATAAACGTGATCGCAATAGTAATATAAACATGAGGTCCGACCGTATAGGAGAGTAAAAATTTCGCCACAACACTCGTTAAAAGTCCCAGCAATATTGCACTCACTGCGGACCACCTTGGTAATCGTTTGAACACCAACCCGAAAACCATGGGGATTGCTATCGGCATATGCAACAGAGAGGTGAACGTCACCATCAGGTTAAAGATTCCCAGCTTGCTTCTGGCATAGTAAAGAGCGGTAGCAATCGTAAAAACACCCAGAAACAGCGTGGCTATTTTACCCACTTTGAGTATTTGCTTATCGGTTGCGTCGCGGTTAATCCAGTTGCCATAGAGGTCTTTGGATATGATAGAAGATTCTATATTAAAGGTGGTATCAATCGTACTCATTGTGGCAGCAAACATGGCAGCAAGGAAAAAACCGATCAGACCGTTGGGAATAACCTTGAGTACGACGCTGATATAAACCAGATCCTCCGGAATCAATGTTCCGGCGAACGAGGGTAAAGCCGACAGATCGGGCCACATCATTTTTGCCACTATCGGTGGTATCCCGAACAACAGGGGAACGGTAACAAAAAGCAAACTACAGGTAAGGCCCACTCTTTTGGCGCTTTTTTCATCTTTAACGCTATAGTATCTCTGAGCAGCATTAAAATTGGCCCCTGCAATCATATTAATGAATGTAAAGGCGATGAGATAATGAACATCATAATGCATATTATTAAAGACATGATCGAGCTTGAGCGGCGGCAGATTTTGAACGAAAGAGTCGAAACCACCGATCAGCGATAGGCTCAGTGGCATAACCAAAAGGGTAATGACAAAGAGAATAATAAACTGAACCACATCCGTAATGGTAACAGCCCAAAGTCCCCCCAGAAACGTATAAGCTAATATAGCCAGGCCGGCAACGATGATGACGATATCGAGATTAATATTGAGGGTAAAAGAGATGATTTTGGAAACAGCCGTCAGGGTGAGTCCCCTGGCCAGCATGCCGCTGACGACGACCACATAGCTAACCAACTGCTGCGTGGTCACGTTATAGCGGGTTGAAGTATACTGTGTCGGTGAAATCACTCTTGAACGCCGCCACCGGGTAGCGGTAAGGCGATAACCGACAAAATAGGCCAAAGACCAGGTCAGGAAATAAATAAGACCAAACGATCCTGAATGATAGACAAATCCCGATGCCCCCGTAAAGGTCCAGGCAGAAAAACTGCTCATATACAGAGAGATACCACTAACCCACCATGGAATCATGTTGCCGCCGGTAAAATACTGTTTGGCGCCTTTCATGAATTTGCTGAAATAGATTCCGATCCCCAGAATCAAAAAGATGTAGAATATCAATACCCAATAGTCGATGGAGGTAACGTCCTTGATCATGCCTTCTCCTTGTATACCGCGTCGGATAAACGGGATTACATGCGAATGAAGAGTTGAGTTTCTCCTTTTTGTGCCATAGTATCGAACCGTTTGCGCAACCAGCGTTTAAAATAAAAACGGCTGGGGTGAAAAAGCATTGCAAATCCAAACAAATCCGTGAGGATCCCCGGTGTGAGCAAAACGACACCCCCTACCAGTATCAACAACCCGTCGATCAGTTCCTCTGCCGGCACGCGCCCCCCGGCCAGCTCATTTTGGATTCGTGTATAGACCAAAAATCCCTGTATCCTTGCCAGAGAAGCGCCGACAATACCGGTCAAGACCACCAGCCCAATTGTGGGCCATAATCCCCACAATTGACCAAGCTTGATTAAAAGCGCCAGTTCTATCAAAGGCAAACCAACAAACAAAAGCAACAGTTTTCCAAACATTCCAATCCCTGTTTAATCTCGGTAAAATAAAAAGTTTATGCTCTGGGGGTGAATTTTGCTGCATCGATAATTGACCAGAGATGCACGAGCCATCCCAATAAAACAAGCCACAACAACCCGGCCAGCACAAAATGAACGATTGCCATCAACAACCGGCCTTGCAAAAGCTGACCGAGACCAGGAATAACGAGACTGCACAGAGCGGCCAATACATTACCGCCGGAACCTTGTCCTGCCATCTAAAATCCTCCTTGTCTTTACGTCAAACCAGCTAAAAACACCAGACTTTTCTGTTACATAATATATAAAGACACCCTACCTTTGGCAAGAAAAATCTAAAATAAAGCCACACACCATATTTTTCAGTAATTTATAATTGCCGGCTTTTAAATCCAAAGGTACCCGTTCAGGCCGGTAAATCAACAACCCAATCAACGAATCAAATTGTGAACAAAACGGCTAATCTCTTCATTTTGAAAGGGCTTTTCAAGAATCTCGACCTTTGGATTATTTACCTGTAAACGAGTTCGATCAACCGGCTGTTTGCCGGCATCCAAAGGATTAACCATCAGCAACGGTTGCGGACTTTGTCTTACCAGATCCGGTAGATCATAATATCGCAACACATTGGGAAAAAAAGCGCCCAGAGACCATGTATAGGTTTCCGAAACAGCCAGAGATTCAAAACTCCAGAGGCTGTTCATCGCCAGAACGCCGGCCACATCTTCATCCAGCCTGGCAATATGCAATGCAACCGCCGCTCCGAGTCCATAACCGCCAACAACGATTCTACGGCCATCGATTTCTTTTCTCGCCTTCAGGTACGCGAGCGCCGCGGCTCCGTCGCGTATTCTTTGGGCAAAAATATGATCTCCCGTTGCTGCTGACAAATAGCAAATCCAGCGATCCCGGTCACCCCATGAGGCGATATCATAGGGCAAAAATGCCGGTGTCGTATCCCCCCATCCGCGCAAATCTACGCTCATTACCGCAGAACCGGTAACACTTCGATCGAGAAACAAGGCCAATTCGGCCAATAATCCCTGCGAGCGCAGCTCACTCCAGCGACCGCGATCATCAAAAAACAACACAGCTCCCACAGCCGTATCTGCCGTCATGGGATACATAAACGTTGCCGGTAATTCAATGCGGGGCTCGGTATTGAGCATGATTTCCTCAACATGATGCACCCAAACCTGAAAAGGTTCGCTGCAACGCGCAGAAGGAATGGAAGCGGGTTGTGGCAGTTGAGCCAAATGACGAACCGATTCGGACAGGGTTTCCGCTTTGCGCTTTTTTTTCAACCGCAAAGCAAGTTCGCGGTTTAATGAAAAGATGTTACCCTCAAGATTTGGATAACAGAACAATTTTTCTGCCGGTATCAATTCAAAATCTGTCTGCAGAAGAGATGGAATGGTGCGTTCCGGCTGTTGGGCGACCCATTTGTCCATCCATTTTGTAAACCGCCGGGCCATCTCGAGCGTGTAATCATGTCCACCGGGGTCTGCATAGAATTGAAACCGCTCTTTATAGCCGCTTCCGCTATAGGCGGAAGCGATGTCAGCAGCGATTTGACGGCTCCACTCTATTTTAAAAACTTCATCTTTCTCACCACACATGAATAAAAGCGGCGTTGGAAGAGCGGCACAAAGCAAATCCACATTATCCAGCCCAAACTTGAAACGTCCGGGAGGAAGCGTTTCGGAACAGGTCGAGTAGCCATCCAAAACGGGATGATAAGCAATAGGTACCGCACAACAAGATGGACCTGCAGCCGTAATTCGGTCATCCAACAGGGTCGCGTGCATGGTTGTGGTACCCCCACCGCTGACACCGGTCATGCCGACACCATTGCTCATATCAATATCGTCCCGTGTTTCCAGATAATCGACAACACGAAGCGCATCGATCACAAAATAGCGATTGGCGGAATAACCGGTCAAATAACATCGAACCGCATCGGTAAAATGATCGTTACCGCCCTGCTTTTCACCAGCCATCCCTGGTGGATCAAAGATAACAGAAACATAGCCAAAGCGGGCAAAGGCTTGCGCAGGGATCTGATAGTGCGGGCGGGTTTTTGAACTGTGACCCACCGGTATCACAATCGCATTCCAGGGAGGGGGAAACTTTTTCGCATCCGGCAGAAAAATCGAGGCATTGACATCCCAACCCGGCAGAGACTCGAACAAAACATTTTCCACCCTGCAGTGATTCCATTCAAAACCGGAAACCTGTCGAACAGTAAGGGGAGCTCCGGACCTGGCAAAGGGCATTTCACCCATCTGGGATAGCACCGCCAGGCGCACATCCCGGCGCCAGGATTGCCACTCTCCCTGCGTAAACGCCTGTTCTCGTTTAATCGCCCCCTGTTCAATCAGGGCACAGCTTTGACGCACAATTTGGCGTCTGACCATGTTGCGTAAATCCACTCCGGATGAGACAGGACCAAGCGTAAACGGTATTCGACTGTATTGATGATCACTTTGGAAGGCCGGAGACGCTCCCGCACTCGAAAAAAGGATCAGAAAAAACAAAACCGTTTTTGGTGTAACATTCATAGTAATTCTCCACTCGGGTATTTACCCACGTTTCACTGTGTAATTTAATAGTATTCCCGTTAATACGATTTTCAGGGGATTCCAGAAAAACCTGCCGCTCTTATTGGCCGGTTTTCGACGCAGAACTCTTTAATAAAAATAATCAAATGAGGCAAAAATACAAGGTTTAAATCCCTGGACAAGTCGGGGATGGAAGATAAAATACCCCCGGAGAGAATCCGCCGGGGGTATTTTTAAAACAAAGCGTACTAATCAACAAGGCGGATAGCGAGGGGATAGCGATACTTTTCTCCTTCATTGGCCTTTATGGCTGCGATGATCGTCATAACGATATCGAACAGGCCCACTAAAATAATAAGTGGAATGCCTATGACCACAAAAATCAAAATCACACAAATCAAAAAATAAATGGTCATGCTGATTTGAAAATTGAGAGCTTCTTTTCCCTGATCAGCTACCAGAGGAAACTCATCGCGTTTTAGTGCCCAGATAATTAAAGGCGCGATAATATTGCCAAAAGGAATGATAAATCCGCAAAACGTGCTTAAATGACAAAACATCGCCCACATGCGCTCGTCTTTGCTACCGGTTTCCGGAATCGCTTTTTTGGTGGTTTGAGGTGTATTTTTTGCTGGCATAAATGTTCCTCCTTTTCTCATTGGTAACAATTTAGTGAAAAGCGTTCAACCAAATTCGTTTAACAATTCGATCCTTCCTGGTACGTACCAGCCCGAAACGTCCCTTCCAGGGCGCCTTTTGATCTAAAACAGAGATCATCCGTTCGGGCTTGTCTTCCAGGGCACTGGCAATATAGTCTACAGTTCCATCCGCCCAGCCTAACTGCACAACTGCCGGCCAGTCCGGATGATCGGCGTCAAGTGTTACCAGTTTCACAGTCGAGAGCACGGGTTTCTCTTTGAAAGGTTCCCATACGGCCAAAAACGTCGTCGAGCCACTGTTTTGCGTTCGCACAACCAGCCAGGGGAGGCTTTTCTCTTCTTTGCCGCGCTGTCGCTGTGCCGGCGCCTGAGAGCGAAACATCTCTGCCCCCATGGGAGACAACATGTGCATTCTCAATCCTGCCACCGGCGTCTCGGGCCATTGCCACTCTGCATAAAAGGGCCGGGTTATTGAAGCAACAGCGTTGTCTTTAAGATATGTATACGCATAATCACAACCCGGGATTCGTTTTATTGCAAAAAAGCTTAAATTTTTTATCCGCAACTGTTTACTCTGGACATGTACACTCCAGTCATGCAGGCCACCGCCGCGTACGCGAAAGACATCGACCAGGCAGGCGTCACCACCGTTTTCGACCAACATCAACTGACGATGATAGATATCGGTAACCATGTGATAAATCCACGGGCACCTGATGTCGGCGACATGAAACCCCGGTTCTGTATGGAATAACTGGCATTCACCGGCTGAGTAACGATGGTTAATCGCGTCGATAGTGACCGTATTATGCGCCAGGCTGCGCTGCATCCAGGTAAAGATATCCGGGAAAGAAGAATAGACATAACCAAGATCGGAAAGCATCTCCCGTCCATGGGCAAAAAGAGTAATGTCTGCCTTATCAAAATGATCGTGTCCGCCATAAATTCCGCCATATTGCGCCGTGACCATTGTTTCCGGTGTTTTGGCTTTGCTTCTCAAAATTACCAGTCCCATATCTTCAATATTCTCACTCGGGCGATCGTAAAAATCCCCTTGCAAAATCCGCCGCAGAGTCTGGCTCGCCTGCGGCGGACGATAAAAAAGGGCAAACATATCCCCGCTGTTCAGGTTGCTGTCCTTCAGTGCTGAAGCCAAAGACAAAAGGGCAAACTCGGAATCAAACCAGGCGTAGGAGGCATCGGCAAAGAGAGCTCCGGGCTTGTCGTAAACGTGAGAGTCATTTATCGGCGGCAGGGTTCCATCGGGATAGGTGATTCTGAAAAGTTGTTCATAAATGGGTTGTAACCGGGGAATATTTTGCAGGTAAAAACGTTCAATTCGATCCTCTTCCTGGTACCAGGCGGGATCGGAATAATTCTCCAGCACTTCAACCAATTGATGGAAATTCCGCAAGGCCATTTTGTGATAACTGGGTGACCGCTCACACCAGGTGCCATCCGGAAACCAATACCGGCGAATAAAATTGACCACACCGGTCTCGGGATTCAGCACCCAGCGCATGGCAGCCGGATCACCCAGGATACGGGCACAAACGGCGACACCGGCATAGCGGAAAGGCGTGTCATTGATAATCTGTTTGGCCGGCTCTATGGCCGTAAGCATATCCAAAGCTGTACGGAAAACGCCTTCCAGAACCATTTGTCGTTTTCTGTCGCTCCAGCCATAATAGTCTCGTACGGCATCATAGGCTTTACCGGCCGCGACGATGAAGATAGCATCCTCATAATTCCACCCGGATATTTTGCCGGCCCGTCTCCACGGTTTTGTCCCGTAATGATACCAATCATGCAGAGCATAACCCGGATATACTTTACCGATCCGCGTCAGCAGCCGAATGGCCGCGTCGGCTGCTCTATCATCCCGTTCAATGGCGTATACAGAGGCCAGAGCAGTAAGCCAGTAGCGGACTCTGTGAAAAAGTTTTTCATAAGCAATGCGTGAACGAAACCGGTACACCTTCCCGTTTGCAGCACGATAAACCGGCACCGGATGAGAAAGACCTTGCGGATCGATTGCCCGGACAGTGTCATTATCGGGATAATTCTGATCTGTTACTCTTGTACGGCATACCCGACAGGTGATGGCGTCCGGAGAGGATGCCTCCCACTGCCAGATATATTCCTTCCAGGAAGTATGACAATGAGGACAATCCACAACCCGAGTAGGCGTATAGTCAGGTATCCAGGAACATATTTCCAGAGAATCGAGACGGATGGCTTGGTAAGCGACAATTTTAAGAGAATCATAAAACGATGCGGCCCAGTTGTGCTGTTGTATGTTCTGCTTCGCGCGTTCAATTTTAGCGTCCGTAAAGACAAATCTTCTGTCGCTCTGTTTAGCGCAACTTGCCAGTAAAATAACCAAAACAGATAAAAAGACCGGTCGCACCCGATTCATTAATCAACTCCATGCGTTATAAAAATGAGATAAAACGGATCAAATAATTGCACACTCTTAATGATAGGAGTTATCCTCATGATAATCAAGCAAATTAAATCAGCACCACTCTTGGCGTTCGCGAGGGTACAAGCTCACGATTGTGTCGCAGATAGACCGCAATGGGTTAATATTGTTCTCTGTCTGTTCAGCCCTGAAACAATCCGGCTGTAATCAGCAACGATTGCTTTTGCATGGCTTGTTTTTTAGCGGAAAATGTCGTATCATATTCATTCATAAAAATCACAAAGCAAAAAACAACAAGGATCATCATAGCGAGCCCGTAGAGATGAAAACACAAGATCAATTGATGCTCGTCATTCGATCATCCCGGATAACCGGAGCGGATGGATGAAGAGATATGACATTGTATTTATGGGCCACTTTTGCAAGGATGAAATTATTGCTCCTGGACAAAAACCGGTCCGAACCGCCGGCAGCGCCGTGCTCTATGGCGGCGTAGCCGCCGGTGTTACGCATTCCAACATCGCTGCAATCATTAAGATGAATCCAGATGACCAAGCCCTCCTTCGCCCGTTGCAGGATGTCGGTGTGGATGTTTATGTCATACCGGCAGCAGAAACCACAGAGGCAAGGGTGGTCTATCCCTCTGATGATATCGAAGAGCGTCATGTTCACCAGATTCACAATGCCGGCCCTCTAAAGATAGAAGAGCTTTTTCCTTTCCGCACCAAACTTTTGGTTCTTGCCGGCATTTCAGACCAGGAATTTGATCTCATTTTTGTGCAAAAGTTAAAACATCTTGGATATGCACTGGCGCTGGACATACAATCATTTGTGCGTCAAATTCACCCAACAACCAGGAAAATAAAATTCCGGGATGTTGCAGAAAAGGAAAAAATCGTGTCGTTGATGCAATTCATCAAGCTGGACGTTCTGGAAGCAAAAATATTAACCGGCACGGATGATCTTGCAAAAGCTGCGCAGACGGTGGAATCCTGGGGTTGTAAGGAAATACTCATTACAACTTCAAATGGCGTTCTGTTACGAGCAAACCAAACGAATTCTTTTACGCGTTTTACCCATAAGCGCAACCTGGGACGCACCGGTCGCGGAGACACCACCTTTGGAGCTTACCTCGCCAGACGTCTTACCCATCCTCCCCGGGAGGCGCAGGCGTGGGCAGCAGCGCTGGCATCGCTAAAAATTCAGGATCCCGGACCGTTTTCAGGGTCCTATGATGCGGTGAAGAAATATCTTAACAATCTTTGATTTTTCTCGAAAAATCGTTATCCTTTAGTATTGACATGCAAAGCCTGTTTCCGAAAACATAAACGGTAAAGACAGTATTCCAACGATTAAAAATAATTCCATTTAAAAAAGTGAGGAGCCTATGCAGTCGTTAAAAAGAAGAGACTTTCTCAAAACAACGGGGGTAGGCGTAGCAGCTTTGCCTTTTTTGCGCTGCCGCTCTGCTGCTCCAAAACCCAATATTGTCTTTATTATGACCGACGATCATGCCTCCCATGCCCTCAGCTGTTATGGCAGCAAAATTAATAAAACGCCGAATCTGGACAGATTGGCCAACGAAGGCATGCAGTTCAATAACTGTTTTTGTACCAACTCGATTTGCGCACCCAGCCGGGCCACTATTCTGACGGGAAAATACAGCCACCTCAATGGCGTAATCGATAATCGTAAAAAATTCGATGGCTCACAACCAACCTTTCCCAAGCTATTGCAACAAGCAGGTTACACCACCGCTATGATCGGAAAATGGCACCTTAAAACCGATCCCACCGGATTCGAGTACTGGAATATTCTCCCGGGACAGGGGAATTACCACGACCCTGACTTTATCGAAATGGGAGAACGAAAAAAACACAGCGGTTATGTCACGGACATCATCACCGATATGAGTATCAACTGGCTGAAATCGCTGGACAGAGAAAAACCGTTTCTGCTCATGTATCACCATAAAGCTCCGCATCGGCGCTGGAAACCGGATGAGGAATATGCTAAAAAATGGCGCCAAAAATCCATTCCCGAGCCTGAAACGTTTCATGACGATTACAGCACAAAAAGCCGGGCGGCCAAAGAGCAGGAAATGAGTATATTACACGATCTCACCGTAGAAGACGTAAAAGAACCCTGGCCGCAGGACCTTCAAGGCAATGCCCTGAAAGCATGGAAGTATCAGCGATATATGCAGGATTATCTCGCTTGTGTCGCCTCTGTAGATGACAACATAGGCCGATTTCTCGATTACCTGGATGAATCCGGCTTGTCTGAAAACACCATTGTGGTTTATACCTCAGATCAGGGCTTTTATCTCGGCGACCACGGTTGGTTCGATAAACGATTCATGTATGAAGAATCACTGCGCATGCCTCTCCTGGTGAGATATCCAAAAACGGTACAAGCTGGCAGCGTGAATAACGACATCGTCCTCAACCTGGATTTTGCAGAAACCTTCCTGGATTTTGCCGGCGTTGAAATCCCGAAAGAGATGCAGGGTAAAAGCATCCGCCCGTTGTTGCAAGGCAAAACCCCGGCGGATTGGCGGACATCGATGTATTATCATTATTTTGAATATCCGGCCGTGCATATGGTTAAACGTCACTATGGCATCCGTAGCCGGCGCTACAAACTCATTCATTTCTACTATGATATTGATGCCTGGGAACTCTATGACCTGGAAAATGATCCCCATGAACTCTACAACGTTTATAGCGATCCTAACTATCAGGATGTGGTAAACAAGCTGAAAAAAGAACTCGCTGATCTGCGCCGGCACTATGGAGATACACCGGAGCTGACCCGGGAAATTTTGCAGAAAGACCTGGCGGCGAGAGCACGACGGGAAAAATAGAGCGCCTAAATTCCGGCTCAAAAACTTTTGAAAACAATTTATTCCTCCCTGCGATTCTCTTCCGGTCTTCGCGGTTGAGGAGAATCGCAGGCTTTAGTTATGTATTGATTTCAAAAACTTTAACTTCAAACCTTTTTCGGCATTAGAGTTTTCCCTGTAATCAAAACTGTGTTACAACCTCAATCCGACTTTAGAATTCTTTTATGCATCGAAGACTGTTTTTGCGAAAATCCCTGAGGGGCCTGCTGGCAGCTTTAGCCGCTCCGCGCTTATATAGCTGTTCAAATAATTTTGACCAACCTAATTTTATCCTTATTCTGATCGATGACCTCGGCCGGAAAGATGTCGGGTTTATGGGCAGCGACTATTACGAAACACCCAACATTGATCGCCTTGCCGCAGAGGGTATGATTTTTATCCAGGCGTATGCAAACGCTCCCAATTGCGCTCCCACCCGTGCCTCATTGTTAAGCGGACAATACTCGCCACGCCACGGCGTTTATACTGTAGGCAGCCCGGAACGGGGCAATCCACGATTTCGCAAGCTTGTCCCGGTCGCCAATAATCCCGTTCTTTCTCCTGAAATAGTGATTATTTGTTCAGATAATGGAGGACACGGTGTCATGACCTCTATGGCGCCCCTGCGTGGCTCCAAGGGCATGCTATATGAACCTCAGGCTACAGATTGAATGATTGGCGAGCCTAAAAGGAGAATCGTTTACAGTGAAACCACTCAAAGGTATAAAGGCTATTTTATGGGATAACGACGGTATTCTGGTAGATACGGAAAAATACTATTTTCAGTCTACGAGGGAATTTCTGGCAACTCTGGGGATCGATCTGACCCATGAACTCTATTTGCATATATCTTTAAAAGAGGGCAAAAGCGCCCTCGACCTTGCACTCGATCGGGGCATGACAGCAGATGAAATTTTGGCATTGCGACAGCAACGGGACAAAAGATATATCGAGCTCCTGCATCAGGATATCGAAATCATGGCCGGGGTTGAGGAGGTATTAAACGTATTGGCACCGCGGTATAAAATGGCCGTGGTCACCAGTTCAAGACGACAATATTTTGACATTATTCACAGAAATACAGGTCTATTGCCTTTTTTCGATCTCATCCTGACACGGGAAGATTATGAACATTCAAAACCCGATCCGGAACCGTACCGGCTCGCACTTGAAAAACTCGGTATAACCGCAGATGAGGCGCTGGTCATAGAAGATTCCGAGCGGGGTGTAACCGCTGCTCACCGGGCAGGCGTACGTTGTGCCGCCATTCCCAATCCGCTTACGCGTGATGGAAACTTTACGCTCGCCTGCTGCGTGTTGGACAATTGTCGTCAATTGTTGCCCCTGCTAACCTGATCGACCTGCACAGCATCAATAGACAATAAAATTCTTGAATGTTTAAATATAGTTTTGTATTTTCATTGCCTGAAAACATTACAACTATTTATGAAACGACACATCTACAATATTTCCATTCTCTTTTTATTGCTCGCATTGATCGCGATCAATATTAATACCGTCATGAACGGCCATTTTCATCTTATTGGCAATGGTCGTATTCTTTTTCATGCCCACCCTTTTGAAAATGGCGATTCTTCTCCCCAGCCTCAATCTTCGCATCACTCGAACACAGACCTGTTGCTATTCGGATGCATGACCTCTCTGCTCAATCAGGCTCTTTTGATCGTTATCTTTTATTTCATTTTTCAGCAAAGCCTCGATTTCTATGCCTTTACATTGTTGAAATTGCAATTCGTCTTTGAGCGTATCCAATTTTATCTTCGTGCACCGCCTCTAACATCTCCTGTTTCTTAATTTCAATCCTGAAATCGTTTATCAAAATATATTTTTCTGTGAACACAGGAGAGGTGTACATATGCTCAGACTATGGATCGTGTGGCTTGTCTTCTTTTTGTTGACCGGCAACCTGTTTGCTCGGGAAGAGAAAACGGAAACAAAAAAAGAAGATATTGAACTTTTACAACAAAAAATCGATTCTTTATCGTATAACCTGACGCAACTGATCAACAAACAGCAACAGCAGGAAAAGGAAAAAGAGCTGCAGGCGCTCCTCGATGAAGCGAATGATTTGAGTAGAGTAAAGAGAAAAAAACAGGAAAATTTAGGCAAAAAATTCCATACCGGTGTAAGGCAGCAATCCGGGCTCAATCCAAACATCAGTATGGGAGGCGATTTTTTTGCAGCGGTCAGCAATCAAAATTGCGAAGAGTTGGATACCCCAAATGACTTTACTTACGGAAACAATGGTTTCTTTTTACGGGAAGTAGAGCTCGGATTAACCGCACCGCTTGATCCCTTTACAAGGGGCAAAACATTTATATCTCTAACGGAAAATGAACTGAGCCTGGAAGAAGCCTATATGGAATGGCTCAACCTGCCGCTGGATATGAATCTAAAAATTGGTCTCTTCAACGCGGAATGGGGTATCCTGAATCGCTATCACGACCATGCCCTGCCCCAGTTTGACCGTCCCAAAGTCCTCACCCGCTTTTTTACCAACGGCAATTTGGGTGGATTTGGTACTGCTGCAAACTTTCTCCTGCCACCCCTGCTGGGAGCCAATGCAACTTTATTGGATCTGACCCTCATCAATGGCGGTACAGGTCAGAGCTTTACCGACCAGGGGGATTTAAATTTATTGACCGCCGCCAACCTGACTCACTTTTACGATATAACCGATGACCTTTTCTTTGAATGGCGACTCGGAAGTATTACCGGTTATAACGATCCGCAGGAAAGGTGTCGCAGTTTTGTTACCAATGTGGCGATGAATCTAAAATGGATACCGACCGACCGTTCAAAATACAGAACAATAGACTGGAAAACCGAATTTGTCTGGGGGCATCGGCAAACCCCCGGGCAGAATATCAACAGCAAAGGTATTTATTCGTCATTTCAAAATAAAGTCAATGCAAGCTGGTGGGTCGGTGGCCGGGTCGATTATACTGAATTACCCTTTTCTGCTGATCAATACGAATGGGCTCTTACTGCAAATGCAGACTTTTGGCAGAGTGAATTCGTTTTTATCCGTTTTCAGTACCAATATTCTCAACGAGAAATCAAATCAGATACAGCGGTTAATGATGTCCTGCCCGACGATCATTCATTCATCGTGCAGGTGAATTGGGCCATGGGACCTCACAAACATGAGGCCTATTAAAATATAAACAAGGAGTCTTTTATGCAGTTTCAAAAAATATTTTATACGTTATCCATTGTTGTTCTCGTTTACAGCGCTTTGGCCGCGGCACAACACCATCATCGCCGGTATGGCAGACATCACGATGAGCAGGGACTTGAAATCGTAACCTCGTTTTCCGATTATGCCTCTATCGCCAGAGATATTGTCAGAGACAAGGGCTCTGTACAATTTATTTCTGCCGGAGACGGCGATCCCCATTTTGTTCCCCCAAAACCAAGCTTTGCCATGATGTTGCGTAAAGCTGATCTTTGGGTAACCACCGGAATGGACCTGGAAATCTGGTCATCCACCCTGCTGGACAAAGCCAGAAATAAAGACATTATGGACGGAGAGAAAGGGTTTGTTGCCGCAGCAGACGGTATCAAAGTTCTGCAAAAAGTTGATACAGCTGACCGTACCGAAGGCGACATCCATCTTATGGGAAATCCGCATATCCATACCGGACCGCTAAACTGGAAGCAAATTGCCGCAAATATAACCATCGGCCTTTGCAAAGTAGATCCGGCAAATTGTGAATTCTATCAAAAAAACCGCGATGAATTTATCGACCGGGTTGACAGAGCCCTCTTTGGAGATGCGCTTGTCGATCTTTTCGAAGGGGAAACACTGGGAAACCTCTTGCACAATCATACATTGTTCACATTTCTGCAGAAGGAATATCAGGGTCAAAAACTGATCGATCTCCTGGGAGGCTGGCTAAAACAAGCCCTGCCTCTGCGTGACAAAAAAGTAATCGCCTATCACAAAAACTGGGCATATTTTACAGACACCTTTGGATTGCAGGTTATGGGATATGTCGAACCCAAGCCGGGTATTCCGCCCTCGGCCAAGCATGTTCAAAACACCATCAATCTGATCAAAGAACAAAATATCGATGTTATGATGGTGGCAACCTATTTTGAAAAATCCACGCCGATGATGATTGCACAACGAACCGGCATCCAATGCGCCTTTTTACCCCTCTCCTGCGGTGGTATCGAAGGCACAGAAGATATCTTTGACCTGGTAGACTATTGGATTTCCACTCTGAATCATTCTATTCAGCAGAGGTCCTGATTATGGATACAGTATATTTTTTGGCAGCCCCCATAACCGCTTCGCTTTTGCTGGCAGCAATTTTGAGTTACTTTGGCAACCATATCCTGACCAGAGGTATTATTTTTATCGATATCGCCGTTGCACAAGTGGCCGCCCTGGGTACCATGCTGGGCATCCTGATCGGCGTTCAGGACGGAACCCTCTTGTCCACGGTGATTTCACTCGCTTTTACACTCGTTATTCTATCGCTTTTTTCTCTGGCAAAATTCCAGCATACTGAATTATCACGGGAAGTGATTATCGGCGTGATTTACTGTGTAGCTTTAGCAACTGCAATGCTCCTTGTCGATGCCGTTCAGGGAGGAGCCAATTTTGTACAAAAAACACTGACCGGTTCACTGTTATGGGTCTCCTGGAACGATATTGTACAAATGCTCCTCCTTTTTTCTCTGGTTATCTGTATACACGCATTTTTTAGAAAACAATTCATCGCCTTGTCGGAGAATTCGGAGCAAACAACATTCAGCTCATATAACCGGCGACTGGATCTGCTCTTTTATGTTACTTTTGGTTTTGTAATCGTCCAGGCGGTTAAAATCGGAGGTATCTTTCTCGTTTTTATGTATCTCATTGCGCCCGCAACGCTGGCGCAGCTTTACACCGATTCCTGGAACAAGCGTTTTGTCATCTCCTTCGTAACAGCGATGATCGGGTCATTGGCAGGTATATATATTTCCTATCAATATAATTTTCCCAATGGTCCCACAATCGTCTGTGCTTTAGGAGCCCTTTTAATAATGTCCATACTTGCACAACAAAAGAGGTTGGTTTAACAAAGAGGTTTCTTGTGGAAGGTCTGATTTTTATGTTACCCCCGTTCGCCGCTTGTCTGACACTTGTCGGCATTCATGGATATTTTGGTATCCATGTCCTGAAACGGGGTATTATTTTTATCGATATTGCCATGGCACAAATTGCTGCCTTTGGTGTTACTCTGGCTTTCGTGTTGAATATTGAAGAAGGACACCCGCTGACGTATCTTTTCTCACTCGTCTTTGTCTGTGTCGCTGCATATCTGTTCGCTGCCTTGCGCTGCAAAAAACCGAAAATTTGCATGGAAGCCGTGATCGGCATTACCTATGCCGTTGCCACCACCGCTGCGGTTATCGTTATCGACAAGGCAGCCGGCTCTCATGAACATATTAAGGAAATGATTATCGGATCGATCTTATGGGTGCAATGGCCCGAAATCATAAAGTCACTGGTCGTCTATGCTGTTATCGGTGGCGTGCACTATATTTTTCGCGATAAATTTATTGGCCTGTCCGAAAAATATGAAGCGCAAAAACAAAAAGGAACCAAAGTCATGTGGTGGGATTTTATATTCTACCTGACCCTCGGTATCGTGGTGATGCACTCTGTCCGGATAGGCGGCATTCTCATCGTCTTTGCTTTTTTAATTATACCTTCTGCAATTTCAGCTCTGTTTTCGGATCAATGGCGCTGGAGAATCCTCATTGGCTGGATTGCAGGAACCCTGGTGAGCATTCTGGGCTTGTTCCTCTCCTGGAATCTGGATGTCCCCAGCGGACCGGTGGTTGTCCTTTTTCTCGCCTTGTTTCTCGTTCTGGTGATTCTGATAAAATCCTTTCGCGCTCAAAAAGAGGCTCCGGTATGATCTAATTTAATCTTCAAGAGTGGAACAATTTCGGCTTGCAATAAATCTCTTTCAATCTTGACCGTAAGGTCGATTGGTGGTTGGGGCAATTCATAACGCTGTGTCAATGTCTGGACTATTTGATCCTTTTCTACACCATGGTCCACATCTGACATTGCGTAACCTTGTACCAGAGCCGTTTTCAGAAAATTGCTTCATCATATTCTGTTTTCGATTGCAACAGAAATTTACTGCCGTTATGAACCTGATCCGGCAAGGCTGCCTCGGAAACGCTTTCGTTTAAAAGATCGGCGCGATACCTGTCGAACACCCCCGCAATGTTTGATTCTGAATCAAGAGCAACCCAACTATTCTCTGCTCAGAAAACGACGTGCAAAAATTTCAGCAACCGGATTTCCCTCGATATGATCTGCGAGGTGAACCTGACAGATACGATAAGCCCCTTTTCCCTTGCGTTTTTCCGCCGCTGCGAATACCGGTTTCCAGTTGCCATACCAGTCTCCATTACCGCTGGTTAAAACAGCTTGCCAGCCCGCTGTAATGAAAACCGAGGACAATAGCGGTGTCGGATATCCCGATTTACTCTCATACCAAAATTTAAAATCATGAGGTTGGAACCCGTTAACCAGCTCATGCTTTGTATTGCGCGAAACAAAATGCCGGGGACCCATCCCGGCTTTCTGTACTTCGATTTGATCACCATCGATTTGACAAAAGCCGGGAGACAGTTCGATAAAAACAGCAACTGCTCCCCCGGTTACGGCAAGGTCGATCTCTTCTTTCATATCAGTGTACGTTTTCCAGTCATCGATGACAATCACATCTGAACGCTTTACAGAGCTGTTATCCGTCGTCGTATACCCAAGTGCTCCGATCAATACGGCTGCTTTTCCATCAGGCCTCCCGATAACGCGCACGGCGCGGGAAACAGGCTCAATCTCCTTAAAAAGATCCAGCTCCAGAAAAGTGTGATGAAGGACTTTGTCTGTAACCAGTGCCAGTCGTATAATCGCTTTTTTGCGATGGTTAATCCGGGGAGCGTGAAAATGTATAAAGCCCTGAAATGTACTTGAAAATGGTTTAACCTTTGCCGGCACCGTTCCGGAGGCAACAATCTCCTTCCCGACTTGCATGTGGTAACAGAGGCGTGCATCCGGTGGAACACTATGCAGGTCGTTACAAACCCATGCCTCAACTTTTATCTCTTCTCCACTGAAAAAAGCATTGCGGTCGCTGCGCAGACTTGTCATCAACGGTGCAAGGGCATGCCGAAAAGCAAAATATGCCGGCTTGGGACGGCGGTCTACATCCATTACCGCCTTCATCCAGCCGGCGGGAAACGCGTCGATTAAAAGGTGCAGAGCAAAGGAAACCATACGATTGTCGCGGCGGAACGCTTCCGTCATTAAACGGGTAATCCATTCCTGATGCGCCTGACTCGCCTTGATCCAACCGTTAAGATCTTCCGGTGTCTCAAACCACATATAGTGAAACCAGCCGCTTTGCGCTTTAATAATTTTATCCGGCGTCCATTGCCGGGGATCCGTTAGTGACTCGGGCAACCACGTTTTGGGATAGTATTTTCGCATCACCTCTTGGGAATCCAGTCCTTCCGAACCGAATTCTCCGCATCCATACAACCAGCCGGGTTTGACCTTTTGCCAATATCCCTTGTGCAATCTCCCCAGGTCTATTCCATGCCCGATATACCAGCCACAATAACAGTGATTGTCCGGAAGACCGGGAGCCGGTGGGTCATAATCTCCATCCACGGGTTTAATGACCCGGTCCGGATTATTTTTCAAAATGGCGATATCAGCGGCCCGGAAAAACGCTTCGAGCTCCGGGCGGCTCAAATGTCTGTGGGGTCTACCCATGGCGTTGGGAAACGGTTCATTGATGTATGAGACGAGGACATTACAGGGGTGAGAACGGATCAATTTTTCCATCTCTTCCACCTGGCGTACGACCTCCCAAACCCGATTCCGCCGAACCACCCCGAATAACGGCAGATCGGTCTGGGTCATCATCCCCAGTCTGTCGCAAAAATCATAAATTTCCGCCTGAACCGGCCGTTGGGTAAATCTTAAAAAATTGACATGACAGAGTTTGGCCAGTAAAATATCCTCCACGAGTTGATGCCAATCCTCCTTCAGGACGCATTGTTGTAAATGTCCCATTGTATTCACACCGCGCAATTTGACCGGTATCTGATTCAGGCAGAACCGACCTTTGGGTTCCCGGGTCGTATCCATCTCAAAAGAACGCATGCCAAAGACCTGCGATGCCGCATCCACTGGATTGTCCTCTTTATCGAGCAGCGTAATCTGCAGCTGATACAACCATGGATTTTCCGGCTCCCATTGCCGCATCTCGCCAATAACAAGGGGGATAATATATTCATTCTCCCCCGGTCCTGCTGACAGAATCACCTCTTTATTGCCGTCTTTTTGCACATCTCCCAAACCGGGAACATCCATGCTCCGGGGCTGAAAAATAAAATCCTTGAAAACACAGGATTTGAAATTCTCACCATAAAGCGATAACCTGAAGGCAAATTGCTTATAGTCCGTATCCGCATTATGGAGCGATACGCTTATTCGGACCTCCTGCTTTTCCGGCATCGGCCTTGCGAAAACATCCCCGATAAACAGCCGCGGACGCGCCTCGATATAAACCTTCTGGTAAATACCCATGCCCGAAGGACAGTGGTGCCAGCCGAAATCGGGGTCATCCCACCCGCATCCGGTCGCAGCATAATTTTTATCCCCTTCCATCACTTTACCGCTTTTACTGCGATTGCCCATAAAAATGAAATCGTTTTCAACCCGAACGACAATCACATTCTCTTCCGGATGTACATGGGGTGTGATATCAAACTCAAAGGGAGCGAAAAATCCCTCGTGTGAGCCGACGTAAGCATGGTTGATAAAAAGATGAGCTTTATAATCCACTCCCTTGAAATGGATAAACAATGATCCGGCGTTTAGCATTTCTTCACCGGGGCGAAACGTGGTTCGATAAAGAGTGGCTGCCCGGCCAACCGGGGGGCCATAATGAGGAATCGAAACCTGTTGCCATTCACCCGTTCCGTCCACCACACCGGCAAAATTCCTGCGGTCCGAATCCTTTTCCGGACGCCAATCGAAAGTGGTTAAGGCAAGCCGGAAACGATAGTCATCAAGTTGAGGAGCACAGCTCTGTAAAAACGGCAGGTATTTTTCCTCAAGCGTTTTCAAATCACTGTCGAGCTCTCTGTCTGAATCGCGTCGAGAGGGCGGGATAAAGGCCTGTTTGGAACCCGGCTCAACAGGAAGTGATACAGGAGCAAGCGACGGCGGATTGGGTTCTGTCAGTTCCGCATTGCGTTGTTGTAACCGTTTGGCGGCTATTTGAGCAAAAACATCTCCGTTTTGTTGCATACCTTTTTTCTCGCTTTAATATCGTCCCAGGTATGAGACCAAATATAACACCATCAAAATCAACATGCCACCAAATAAAAAGGCAATAATCCCGCGCCAATCCATGCGATCAAGCCGGGTAAACTCCAGCTGCGTATTGGGAAACAATTTCTTATGATCAAAGCGATTGGGATAGGCATAAGATTTTTTCATCTCCTCTTCGTCTTTCTGTCGATCGCTCTGAACTGGTGTTTTCATTTTAACGAAAAAGCGATCGAGTTGTCGTTTGTCGTCCGGTGTTGTGCCCAGAGAAACCAAAATAATGACCAAAAAAGGCATCCATGTTCGTATCATAATTCTTATCGTTTCGTTCATAGCATAAGTGTTTTTTGCCAGAGCAAAACCGATTCTGTCGAGAATTACCAGCTCCAGGCTGAGCATTCCTGATCCATAAACCCGGTTTTGGTTGTCGATCTTTAATCCTTTTGTCCAAAAGATCGACTTTTTCGGTGTTTTAAAGGTGGATTGAAAACTTAGCCCGGCGACCAGAGGCAAAGGGCGAGGCTCCTGTGTCAGGCCGCGATCGTTTAACTGATCCCAATCTGATATTTCCTGCTGCCGCTTTTGTACATCAACATCACGAGCGGTATATGTTCTTACCAGTGTCATCGGTTCAATGGTTTTGAGAAGATAGGGGTGTCTCTTTACTCCGGGGATCATGGGAACAAGAACTTGTAACACGACGAAAAACAACAACGCACTTGTCATAGATGCCCAGGCGCCGGCGCGCGTGGCCCGCCTCCATTTCAATCCCACCCAAAAGGCTGCAGCCATAATAATATTAAATTCCCATATCATTTTCAACATCTGGAAAACATTATCAAACTGACTGGCAATTAACACCGCTCCGATAATAATCAGAAATCCGATTGCGCGTCCGGCCCATATATAGCTCTTTTCCGATTTTCCCGGAAAAATCGGGCGAAAAAAGTTACGAGTCAGCAAACTGGCAGTGGTAAGCATCAGGGCATCTGCAGTAGACATTAAAGCTGCCATCAGACAGGCGATCATCAACCCGACAAGGCCAATTCCCAACTGCCCCAGCAGATCCCGGCAGGCATATCCCCATAAATAATCCGGATTTTTTACAACATCCATATAGAGCACCACCAGCAACAAGGCAGAAACGCCCCATAACAGGGTCGCCCATCGTTTCAGATAAATACCAGTGGTAAAACCAAACCGGGCCGTATATTCATCTTTGGCCGATCCACAGGCGGTCAGTTGATTTGCCTGTATTGCAGTATTGATTAACGTCATCACCGTAATCGCCAGGATATAATACCAGGTAAAATCCACCATCAGAGGCGAACCCCATATCTCAAAATTTGCTTCCGGAAGTCTCGCTTTGGCGGTTTCAACAATACCACTCAATCCGCTGGTGCCATAGATATCATTGATCTTTCCGTAAGCAAAGGGTAATAACATGAGAGATAAAATAAGGATAAAAATTCCCTGCAGCGTATCGGTAATAAAAGCGGCCTCCAGTCCGCCGAATACCGCATAGAGAATCACGATTAAAGCCACCACCCAAATCAATATATCCTCATTGATATAGGAGAATTCTTTACGGGGATTTTCCAAACGCAGCAACTCCAGTTGACGCAATTCTTCAGAACTGAGCAATCTCGCATCAGAATTTTCAAGTCCGGCCAATTCATTAGCCCGGCCGTATTCTGCCCGTTCAGCCGCTGTGAGTTCTTCGAGCGGTTTAGCGGCAATGGCTGTGATGGTTCTGGTCATGGAGGTGAATCCCAGTCCTATGACAATCATAAAAAAAACGGCACTGATCCAGGCGTAGAGAGCTGCCAGACCTTTGGATTGAAAGCGCTCCTCGAAAAAATCCCCGAGCGTTAAAAGACGCATGCGCCGGTACCAGACCGATGTAATCCAGTACATGGGAAGTCCAAAGACACCGGTCAGGGTCTGCCAGACGCCGGCCAATCCGTTACGATAAACGATAACAGATATACCCACCGCACTTTCTGCAGATGTGGCCTGGCCAAACGCCGCAAAGGTTTGAACAAATTTCCCGAAACGCCGACCCCCAAGAAAATAGTCTTCCTGACTTTGAATGCGGCGCGAAGCCCAATATCCAATTATGATGACAAAGAGAAAGTAAACGCAAATCGTAATCACATCGACAATTGCCAGTCCAAACATTATCAGGTCCTTTTCTCAATGTAGTTCGAATTTTTTAAGCGTTATATTGATACTGGTTTTACGACTCTTCTATTTCAACTCCCCCCACCAGCCTTCTCGCCTCGACAAGGGCATTGGCGCGGACCAGGTATTCCGACGGATAGAGAATCCTCACCCGGGTTTCCCCGCCAGGGGGTGTTTCCCGGGATTTTTTGATCAGCGTTTGAGCCTCAAGTGCTTTGACTTTTTCCGCGTCTTGCCCTGATTGCAGGATGTGTTCGGCTTTTTCCAAAACCAGCTTTTGCTGTGGTTCCAAAATATGCTCAATGGTTTGGGCTGCATCTGTAGATAATGTCTCCCGATCCACTCCCCCAACCAACAAATCAGCCTGTAAGAGGTGTTCAAAGCAGTAGCTATAGTTGTAAGGATGAACAATATGGGGCGCCTCCGGCAAGGTCGGAGGCCACTGCCCGTCAGAATTATATGAATTTGTCAAATGGAACCAGGCTCTTTTCTTCTGTTCGGGCGCAAGCGATGACTCGAGCGCTTTCAGCTTTGCTCTTACCCGTTCCTGCCAGGGCCTGAGCAATTTGGCCATCGGTGTCGTTGCCCAGGTGGACGCCCGGGCACCGTGCCAGGCCGAATCATCATCAAATGCAAGCGTTTCAGTCGTTACCGGCAGTTGACGGCAGGCGCGCTCAAAGGTCGTAAATTCTCCCCGTTGAGAGCATGCACGGACCAGATCGATCAAGCGCTGATGCGATTCCGGCGTGGGTTCAAAAACGCGATCCGGTTCATTTTGATATTTCAGGCGAAACCATCCGTTGGTACCGATATATTCAGCATCATCAGCAAAGATAATCAAGGCACCTTCCGGCTGATTCTGCGTTTGGGCTGAATATTTATCGATAAGATCGAGATATTTATCCAAACTGTAACCCTGCATTCCCATAAAATATCGTACCCCAAATTGCGCGACCCTGTCGGTGCGCAAAAAGAGGCGCAATGCGTCGGTTTTCATGCCGTAAAGCCGGTTGAAAGGAAAATGAATGGCCGCCTCGTCTCCGGGAAGATCGTATTCAAACGAAAAATTGTAAAACGCGGGCTTGGCCGTATAATCGCTCTCGTATATCTGCGGCCGCACCGGCTTTCCCTGCGGATTATGGGCATGGCTAAAGGCCTCAAAATCACCCAGGAGATTCTCATAGCCACTCTCGATGACCTGTTCCGCTACCTGAGAATGCCAGCCACATTCCGGATTCCAGAAACTCGATGGTCGAACGCCGAGATATTTTTCATAACATTCCAGAGCAAACCGCAGTGACCAGAGTCCATCCTCTTTTGGAAAATTGGCCAGCATGGGATGTGCATATGGCGACCCCATAAATTCACACTGCCCGCAATCGATAGCGCTTTTTAATTTATTTATCACATTCGGGGTTCTCATCGCCATCTGTTCAATCGTATAGCCGGAAGCTTCAAAAACATAAGGCGTGCCGGCAAACCGCTCCTGCATGGTGTCAATGATCATTTCATAAGCATTGCGAATAACAAACTCATACCGGTCCGGTGTCAGGTAGGCATAGTTTAAATTCGCATGAAAAATCGCAATATACTTCAAATCACTCCTCAATGTTGATGGTGATTGGTTTGTCCGTGTTGAGGACCTTGTTTATAGAACAGCTGCAAGGTTAATTCTATATACACTTTTTCCAATAACCCACTGTTTAACACGGGCCCTTTTCCCGTCATTTAAGAGCGCCATATTTAAGCAATAATTTTTCCATCTTTTTTTCCTGCGAAATATGGCCCTGATAGATATAGGCAACATTCTTCAGCGTACCCAGTTGATCCGCCAATTGATCGAGAAAATCGAGATCATCATGGCATTGATGATTGAAAATTTGCGTCAACTTGTTTGCGCCCAAAATCTTTTGATAAACCCATGGCCATTGCGAAACGTCGGGTTGGCCGGCTCCGGGAATCCATTGCACGCCTTTTATCGCCTTGATCCCCAATATTGAATCCAGATGCGGCAGCTGTCCGGGGCCATCCAGATGATAAAAAGCATTTCCGAGCTTGTTCGCTGAAGCAACCAGCTCGGGTTTGACAAAAGAGTCGAATAAATGCGGATTGAGCATGTAAGAAAAATCGCATTGCAGCATATAATAACTCTGCTCTGAATATAGAGGTGTCCAGCAGCTATAACCGGGGTTGTCAGGTGTGGTCAAAGCATGCATCTGCTCAAAGCATTCCCACCACAGGGCATGTGCTTTCTCAAGTAAACGTTCAACTTGCTGTGGTTGATCATAAAGATCATAAATCAACTTTTCTCCGGGTCGAAATGCTGATAAAATATCCAGATTACCCCCCAGGTCCGTCATGCCGATCTGAACCGTTCCCTGCCAGCGTTTCGATGCTGCTTGGATCAATGATAAAATACGCTGGTACCAGACGTTATTTGTATCAATAGAAAAATAAATTTCCCCGATCTCCCGCTCATCAGGAGGATGAAACCATACCGTACCCAATCCATTTTGAAGCGAAGCTCCGAGAATGGCAGCCATCACACCGGGGCCAAAATTCGGCCAGTATTGTGGAAAGGCGTCACCCATATAAAGAGTTGACTGGAGATGATAGTCGAGGCGATCGACTATCGTCTCTGCAGGTATGGCAAGGTCATGAAACGAATCAAAAACATAAAGTGGCAGCTCGGGTTTTGGTCTTTTTGGTTTTTTCCCTTCCAGCCTTACCTGAATAATCGGCCGCTCCAGGTCACCCTGCCACCAGCGCTTTGAAATCTCTTTTACACTTTGCCATTGCTCTTGACTAAAATCCAGCATTAAATCGCCTGTTTCATATTTTGAACCCTTTCCGTATCAATCTCCAAACTCGACACAACGCTGTCGATAGTAATGAAAATTTTGCCAGCTCACTTCCGGAGGAACACCATGATCTTCAGTGGGTATATATCCGCCGCGTTTTCGCATAACGGGTAATATAGACTCCAGATAGCGATCGATTTCTGTTTTTCCTTTGCTGAGAACCCGCTTGTCAATGCCGCCGCTAATGACCAAGTCGGGATAGTGATCGGCGACATGACGAACATCGCAACCGGAAGCAACCTCAAAAGGACTCATCACATCCATGCCGATATGATCCCTGTAAAGATCGATGACGCTCGTTGCCTTTCCGTCCGTATCGATTTGAATAAACAAATGCCGGTTTTTATCGAGTTGCCGCTTTTGGATGTTCTCTACGAGTTGCTGATAGTAGGGAACTAAAAATGATTGAATCATATTCGGTGAAATCAGGGGGCCATGGTTATAACAGATATCTTCGGCCATAAAGAGTTCATCCAGCGTGACGGCCTGTTGATGTTTTGCAATGACCTGGTCTGCCAACTCATACCAGCTTTTCATACAATCATGGACGAGTCCGGGCTTGTCGTAAAATGCATAGAGTAAATGCTCCGGTCCGAAAAGGCTGCGCAAATACATATAGCCTCCGATAAGATTCTGTTGAATCATCAAGCCTTTTGCCGCCGCCTGGCGGGCTTTATCCATGCGTGCTTTTAATAGCTGACACCGTTCCGGCGTTTTCGGATCCAGCCGCCATTTTACATTTTCCTCCCAGGTTTTGCGGTCTTTTACCGGGTGATCGAGGTATTCCGGCATAAAACCATGCCGTCTGCCTTTAAAATATAAGACCGAACGGCCGGCGATATCCTGAACGATTTCTTTGTCACCGAGATCTTTTAAGATGATCTCATCAAAATGCGGAACAAACGCCGCTTCACACCACCCCAGCTGCCCCAGCTCATGATGTCCGGGAGGGTCGAGTAAAAAAAACGAATTCAAATCAACGCTTCTGTCCAGACCGGTTTCATACCAGTGATCGAGGCACATCCAGAGGCCAAACGTTTTATGGAAGAAAGGCGCACCGGGTTTGCGGTTATAAGTATCGCGTAATTTTTTCGCGGACTTTGTTTGCGCTTCCGGGATGTGATGATATATTCCGTCCTGCATGCTATTCTGTTTCTCTTCTTTTACCAGGGGTTGGTTGATATCGTTTTAGCTGTCATCATCTGTTTACAAAAAAATAAATAACCCGCGATTTAGGATTGTATGGCTTCCAGAACCCGGAGAACGAATTCACTTTGATCCCAGACGCCGGTATGCACGCTGAGACCCAGTCTGACGATAACCAGCGAACGGGAAGGCACGATAGATACATATTGACCATCGTGACCTGCCAGATAAAACAAATCCCGGGGTAACGGCGGCACATTTTCTCCCGCGGTTTGCGGTGCAAGCCAAAAATGTGCGCCATAATTCTGATGTTTCGATTCAGGCGTTAAACGCGTAGAATAGTCGATCCAGCCTTCGGGCAGGATACGCTCGCCCTGCCATACGCCCTCCTGCTGGCAAAAGAGGCCAAACCGGGCCCAATCCCGCGGCGTAGCGTACATGTAGGAGGAGCCGACAAAGGTACCGGAAGGATCGGGCTCCAGCACCGCACTCTTCATACCCAGCGGTAAAAAAAGCTGTTCGTGAACAAATCGCCAATACGCTTGCAAAGAATCACTCACCGTCCGCCGAATGATTGCGCT
>WJMF01000043.1 GCA_014728085.1 Candidatus Zhuqueibacterota bacterium | reverse complement strand
GAGACCAGCAGATGAATGACCTTGTCTCCGATTTTCACCGGGATATCCCAATGCGATTTGCTGGAGAGGCGAAAAATATCGATTTCATCGGCCGAATACCAATCGCCGGGAATCAGATTGTCCGGAAGATCTTTCCAGAGAAAGTTCTGAAATGTCCGGATGCCGTCTTGCTGCAGAGGAAAACGCGACAGAACCGCCATCGAGTACTGACCCGGATAGGACCCATAACCGTAACAATCACCGCCATAGTCACGCGAGCCTCTGTCCGCCTCGGTGGCAACCAGGCCATTGTTATCCAGATCCTTGCCAGAGAGCATACCCGTGTTGCAGGGGGCGGTATATATATGAGGATAACTGAGGGGATTTTCTCCCCGGTTTAAATACGCATCGATAAAGCGCTGTGCGTTCAGCGACAGGTCATGGCCTGCTGACAGGGCGTCGATATCGTGATCGATCTCGTTCACCACCAGCACATCCGGATTGATGTTGCGGATAATCGCAGCAGCGGCCTTGAGCTGGGCATTGCGGCCGACACCGCTGGAATCGACGTCCGTCAGTTTTTCCGTCGACAGTTCCCAAATATTGAATTGCACAAAACGCACCAAATCCGCCGAACCGGCTTTTTGAACATTACAACTGCTGAACCACAAAACGATGCACAGGGGAACAAAAACCGTTAAAGTGAATCCTGAAAAAATTCTGCAGAGATTTTTTCTCAATTGAGAACCTCCTGTGTGGTAAATTGTTCATTATACATCGCCGACTAATTTTTTATTCCGAGAGATCACAGACCCGCTCGCTCCAGCCAATACAGCAATAACACAATCAGCACAGCGACCGGAATAACGACCAGCCATTCGTTAACTTTGAACAATCGGGGCAGGGTCAGGTCGCCGAAATCGCCTTTTTTCAGAATACCCTGACTGAGCCTGGGATAGAGGGCGGCAAAACATCCGGCGCCGAGTAATATTCCGGCCAGCCCGCTCACTGCAGCATCCAGGTAGCCATTTCCGATCGCACCTGCAATGGTGCCGGGGCAATAGCCCAAGATAGCAAAGCCAACTCCGAAAAGCAGGCCGCCAATGACGTTCATACCCGCTGAACCGGATTTGGGGTTTAGCTGCACCCGGCCCAATGATTTCATCGCATAAATCCCGATCATTCCGGTTACAACCGCGGATAGCATGATCTTCAAGACGGTGAAATCAGCAAGCAGCAGTTGCCCGATGATGACATCGTACTTTGTCGCCCCTCCTTTCTGAAGCAAAAAACCAAACACAATACCGAATGCCAATCCCCAAAGCAAGGTGGATGTATTACTGAATCGTTTTGTTTTCACATTTTTGCTTTGCATATTTCCTCCCTCAACCGATGAGCCCAAAGATCAAATGCGCCGTTACGATGCCGCCGATGAAAAAGCAAACAGCAGAGATCCAGCTCGAAACAGCGAGTTGCAGTGTACCGCTGATGCCATGGCCACTGGTGCATCCGCCGGCCCATCGAGAGCCGAAACCGATGATAATACCGCCCAGCAGCGCCATAACGGTTCTTAAAAGCGGGTCGGTGCCGAATGCGGTTTCCCATGACAAAGGCACCCATTGCCAGTGAAGATCACCTGATAGCAACGCCGAAAGCAACGCGCCGATGACAATGCCCGATACCAGCATCATTTGCCAATCCACAACCGGTTTAAACTTTTGATAATAAGGTCCAAGCTCCACTTTTCTACCCCGAAACAGCATTTTGATCATACCGCTCAGCCTGGCAAAGGTGGTTGAGCAGGCGATCGGCTTTTGGGAGATAAAAAACGTGAACCAACTCAGAATACCGATACCAACCCCGACCGCATAGGGCGACCATTGCACTCTGGTCAGGAATTCCATAATCCGCTCCTCCATTCTTTATTCCGCATCCCAATGTTTTTTGACTTCGCTAAAGCTGGTGAAAAATCTGGAAACATGTGGAATGACGCAGGCCCGGCACTCCCGCGTATAGCCGGCGGCGCTATAGCCCGTCATTCCTCCGGCGACATTACACACCTTGCTGAATCCGTGTTGTTCAAGAATACTTGCACCGAGACTGGACCGGTTGCCCGAACTGCAGATTACCACAGTGGTTTTGTCCCGGTTCAACTCATTATAGCGAGTCCGCAGGTCTGCTACCGGGATATTGACAGCTCCGCTGATATGGTTGTCCTCATATTCCTGCGGAGCCCGGACATCCAGCAGCACAAAGTTATCTTCGCCGGCGATCATATCGTGTAAATCCTCAGCGGACAGCACCCTGATGCTGCTTGCCTTAAATCCTGCCACAGCCCATGCCACCATACCGCCGTCCAGATAGCCTGTGATTCGGTCCACACCAACGCGGCGCGCCCAGGTATTGGCTTCCAGTGCTTTTTTGTAATCATCCGCCACCAGCAAAATATCGTTGTCCGTAGGTATAACCCAGCCGGCAAAGGTGGGAAAATTGCCGTTCAGATCGAGATGCCAGGCGCCGGTAATATGCTGAGCGGCAAATGCGTGATAGCTGCGGCTATCCAGTACCAGCGTTCCCGGGTCGCCTGTTCTCTTCTTAAACTGGTGCGCACTCAATTCTGTCATGACAGGAAGGTCGGCGATTCGGGCCGGACCCTGACGATTGATATCGCTGCAGCGGCTAAAATGATCAGGCGCTGGAGGCATGTTCTCCGTCAGCGACTTGATGAACCTGGACTTTTCCTTTATTTGCAGAGCAGCATTGTATTTGCGTTCATAGCCGATGGTACTGGTCCATTTGGCGCCCATTGCACGCCCGCACAGTGAGCCCGCGCCATGCGCCGGATAGACTTCAACGTAATCGGGAAGCTGCAACAATTTGTCATATAGGCTGTGGTAAAGCTTTCCTGCCAATTCCCGGGCCATATCCGGGAAAAGATCGGGACGCCCCACATCGCCGACAAAAAGGGTATCGCCGACGAATACGCCGACCGGACTATCAGATCGGGATTTATCGATAACTACGATACTGAGATGTTCAGGGGTGTGCCCCGGCGTTTCCAACACCTCAAGCACCATGTCTTCCAGCTCGATGGTGTCGCCTTCCGACAGAGGAATATGGTCAAAGGTGCATTGCGCTGATTTCGCCACGTAAATTTTTGCCCCGGTTTTCGCCAGGTCCATGTGCCCGGAAATAAAATCAGCATGGAGGTGGGTTTGAATAATGTGGGTGATATCCAGCCCCATGGCCCGGGCTTCGGCAATATAGACATCAACATCCCGCCGGGGATCGATCACCGCGCAGCTATTCTTGCCGGCGAGAATATAGGAGCTATGGGCGATTTTACCCTTGAAAAAATGTTTGAGCAGCATAGAAAAAACCTCCTTGTATTATATTATAAATAGAAATAGTAAAATACAACAACGACCACAAAAAGGAAAATCAGCGTCATGCCGCCACCGGCTTTAATATAGTCGGCGTTGCGGTAGCCGCCGGAAGACATAAACATCGCATTGACCTGATGAGTGGGAAAGATAAAGGAATTCGCCGCACATACGGCCGCCAGCAATGCAAGGGGCCTGGGATCGAGTCCACCAATTTGCGCCATGCTCATAACCAGCGGCGCCAGCACCACAACAGCACCGACATTGGACATAAAAAGCGAAAACAGGGTGGAGAGAACGGCGACGGTCAAAACGATCAGAATCGGATGACCGCCCTGGACCAGCGCCATCACTCGTTCGGCCAGAAAAGCAGCGGTACCGCTCTTCTGCATGGCGATTCCCAGCGGAATCAGTCCGGCGAGCAAAAAAACGACTTTCCACTCGATAGCTCGATAGGCTTCCTGTATCGTCAGCACCCGGGCCAGTACCATGGCGATGGCGCCGGTGAAAAACGCCATCGAGATCGGAGCGCCGGCCAGCGCCAAGCCAATGGCGACCAGAAAACAAAATGAGGCAACCCAGACTTTTGATTGGTCTCTGTCCCTGACTGCGAATGGCGTTACCACCACAAAATTTGAACCGGTTTTTAAATCCCTGATTTTCTCCCATAAACCATGAACAATGATGGTATCGCCGGGAAGAATTCGATGGTCTGAAAAATCGCCTTTGATTTCCTCGCCTTTGCTGAACAGCATAACCGGCTCCGCGGCATGCCGTTTGCGCAGGGCATACTTGCGTATGGTCTGACCCACCAATTCCGAACGCGGCGGGATGATGACTTCGGCAAAACCGGCACGATCCGGATCATAGAGACTGGCGAAGGGAAAGGGCTCTTTTTGCAACGCCAGCTTGTGAGCCAGGGCAAACCGTATCACATCATCTTCATTGCCCAAAAGCGCCAGTTCCTGACCTGCCTCAAATATCGTTTGCCGCCAGGGCGCATATTCCACATCCTTATCCCTCGCAATACCGAGAATATGCAGGTTGAACCGGTCCCAAATACCGGACTGTTCAGTCGTTTTGCCGATTAATGGGCTGTCCGGGGGAATGGTATAATGCCGAATGTGATGCGGCAGGTGCAAAGCCGCAACGAGTTTCTCCTGTTCCGAAACCGGTTGACCCCGGCTAGACGAAACCGGAAGAACGACGTTGCCGAGCAAAAGAAAATAAGCAATCCCGGCAAGGAGTAACAAAATCCCCACCGGCGTAACGCTGAACAAGCCAAAGGTCGCCAGACCGGCATTGTCAAGCAGATCGTTGATCAAAATCAGCGGCCCCGAGCCCACCATGCTCAATGTGCCGCCCAAAATAGCGGCAAAGCCGATAGGCATGATCAAAGCGGATGCCGGAATTTTTCCCCGCCGTGAAATATTGAGAATGCCCGGCAAAAAAAGTGCCGCGGCGCCGATGTTCTGAATGAATCCCGATAACATGCCCACAGACAGCGACATCAGCCCAATCACTTTTGACTCGTCGGTGCCCGCTTTTTTCAGCAGAGCCTGCGAAAACCTGTCCATGATACCGGTTTTCGCAATACCCTGACCTAAAATCATAACCGCCATCATGGCGATTACAGCATTGCTGGAAAAACCGGAGAATGCTTCCTGAGGCATCAGAACGCCGCTCCATCCCAATGCCAGCATACACAATAATGCTGCCACCTCTATACGGACGAATTCAAAAACCAGCATAATCACCGTTGCGATGAGGATAATCAGAACCGTGAGAATTGCTGAATCCATACCTGGTCCCTATTATGATGTTCAAGATTACCGAATTTGGACATTCCGGTGTCAAACCGAACCCGTTCAATCTCCCTATTGAGTCATTTATCAATAACAAAATTTTATTCTAGGACTCTATACTATAAGAAAAGGTACAATTTTAAAAATTCAGTTGAAAATCCCTATTCAGCAAAATTGAAAAAACAAATAATCATTCGGTTTGACGCAGACACCATTTCCTATTTCAAGGAACCAACAAAACAAACCGATATTCCCTGCCAAAAACGGATCAATTTGGTTTTGCGGAACTG
>WJMF01000214.1 GCA_014728085.1 Candidatus Zhuqueibacterota bacterium | reverse complement strand
GATCATGGTGGTATCCGAATGTTTGTGACCGGGTAATTGTTGTACCGTTCTGATGTCATAAGCCGATTCGAGCAGGTGAGTGGCAAACGAATGGCGAAAAGTATGATTGCTGATTCGTTTCGCAATACCGGAAGTTTTTGCAGCTTGAGCGATTGCTTTATATTAAAAATAATCATATCACGCTCGTGTTAATTCGCTTGATATTCAATATTCAAGATTCTATAATGTACTGAAATTAAATGACTTGTTCGATTTTGAAAATCTATCATATCCTGCCGGAAATCAAGCTGGATATGATAGATGATAAAGGTTGTTTAAAATAATGTTTTATCATGAATTAGGCTTTTTTCCAATCTGTTGTATACAGTTTCTTAATGGTAATCTAAGAAGTAATATGTTATATCGCTAAAATAATTGGTAGTAATGATCCGAGAATTTTAAATTTGTAGTATTTTATAAAACAGACTTTTATATTCAGTCATTGTAAGTTTTAATTTTTAGATTTTTGCGATTTATGGAACGGTAAAGGATAGATCATGGGTAGAGAGTATGAAGATTATTTGCGAGACATTCTGGATGCAATGGAAAAAGCAGAAAAGTTTATTGTGAATTTGACCTTTGATCAATTTGCTCAAGATGAAAAAACAGTATTTGCAGTTGTTAGGGCATTAGAAATTATTGGAGAAGCAACAAAAAATATTCCTGCCAGCGTTAGGCAAAATTTTCCTGAAATACCTTGGAGAGACATGGCAGGAATGAGAGATATATTGGTACATGATTATTTTGGTGTTGACATGGAGACAGTATGGTTGACAGTGACCGAAAAGATACCGGAAGTGAAACCATTTGTACAAAATATTTTGGAGAAATAATGAAAAAATTAGATGTTCTGAGAAAAATTCTTTTATCTCATAAGGAAGAACTAGAGAGAAAATATGGTGTAACGGAAATTGGAATATTTGGTTCCTATGTAAAAAATGAGCAAAATGATGCAAGTGACGTTGATATACTTGTTGATTTTGACAAATCAATCGATTTGTTGACATTTGTTAATTTAAAAAACTATCTATCCGATTTACTCGGAATGAATGTGGACTTGGTTATGAAAAAAGCCTTAAGACCCGGCATTGGTCAACGGATATTAGAAGAAGTGCAGGAGATATAAAAACAAAAAAACTTTATGAAATCTCTTTTGTTAAAACTGTTGAAAATGATCATTCTTTCGCAGATTGATTTCTGACTTTTGCAAAGTTGTAAGTATAACAATATTAAGATATTAATGCTGCAATATAACCAGGTATTCGAGTGGATGTGAACGCTGATAAGAATGATTGAATTTTGAGCTATAATTTGCGTTCCCACCACTCAATACCAGCGTTAGGCTTATAAAAACTGTGTAGGAGAAAATAATGAATGACTGGTTAGAAAAATTGGCGGGAACAAAATGGAAAGGCAAAGGAGAGTTGTGGCTGGATCCAGAAGGGAATTCTGCCGAACATTATGACTGTGAACTCAATATTGAAAATGACGCAATCAATTATTCTTGGCTTTATGAGAACGAAAAAAGGAATGGGAGCTTTACTTTCGATGAGGCAGGTGCAAATTGGGTAGATAGCTGGCATCAGCAAAACTCAGTAAAGTGTTCCTATGTTCCAAAGGCATGGGGCATCTTCACTGTAAGTCATGAATATAAAGTTCCCGACAATCCAAATTGGGGTTGGCGGAGTAAGCTGTCTGAACGACCAGATGGTTCTCTTGTTCTTCAGATGACAAACATCACACCTTGGGGCGAAGAAGGGCGAGCGGTTAGAATGGTGTTTAGTCGTGAACAAGCCTAACATCGAATGAGCCTAACGATATCGATATTGCGATTTTTCAAAACAGTGATGAATCGTATTTATCTCTTGCCATGAAATATAGAAAACTAGTACGAGACATTACCAAATTGTACCCGATTGATGTGATACCTTTGAGAGCAAATGCAAAGGGAAGTTTTTTAGATGAAATAGAAAATGGTGAAGCGATTTATGAAAGATGAAACCAGAAATTAGTTGAATTATGCCGGGGAAAATCTTGAATCCTCCAAAATTCTTCTTAAAAGTAAATTATACAATCCTTGCCTTCAAAATGTCCAACAAGCTGTTGAAAAAGTATTAAAATCAATACTTGTCGAAAAATCGATAAAGCTTCAACGAACGCATGATATTCTTGAGCTCAAGCAAGTGTTGCTTAATCATAGCATTGAAATTGAATTATCCGATGATGAATGTGATTTTCTCAATTCGATCTACCTTCCGTCAAAATATCCGATTGGCAGTGTTTTGGCTGATTATGACCCGGATGAGGTTATTTGTCGGAAAGGGATTGAAATTGCAGAAAAGACATTGCGAACTGTGCAAGCGCTTATTGAATAAAATATTCTTTGAAATACTTTGATAAAGTTAGGACAGGCTGCGCCAGCTAAACTAAAATACAGTAGCTTGGAAGTTGCTAACAGAAAGCTGAACCTGACACGCGGGGCGCGCACTCTGGCTTGTTATCGGGTACTTTATTTGGTTGGATTTTTTCGGCAAGCCATACCGGTTATACTAAATCGTTATATCGTAGCATTGATATGTCAGAGATGGCATTTCATGATTCACCCGGCTCATATTGAAAGACATCTTCCAGTGGCACATTAAAAACAGTAGCCATACGAAAGGCTAGTTCCAATGACGGCGAATATTTTGCGGATTCTATAGCCAAGACGGTCTGTCGCGTCACGCCGATTTTATCCGCCAATTCCTGCTGCGTCATCTCATGGCAATTAAAACGAAGCTTTCTTATGTTATTGCGAATTTTGTTTTTGCTCATATCAGATCCCCCTGCGGTAATAGAATAGCTGTATAGACCAACCCACGATTTCTGCAAGAAAAAAGAAGAACATTATGATATTAGCCATTGCAAGGGGAAGTAAAAAGACATTAGCCTTTGCAAGGAAAAGTAAAAAAAGGAACATGCTCGCACCCGTTGTCCAGACGCCTAAAACGAGAATGAAATAGGAAATCCTTGTTGCTTTTAATTCAATCAAATTATCTCGTTCATCTTCACCTGCTTCAGTTTCCTTGTAAAAAGCTATAGCTAGAACGATGTGTAAAACGGCTACAACGATGGCTATCAATACACAGGCTCCAATAAAAAGGGGGATTGTGAGAAAGGGGTTCGTATCGTCCGGGTTAGGATCGGAAAACGCCTCGAAAAACGCACTAAATGTGAAGGTGAAATAGGGCACAGATATCAATAGAATTACGACTAAACAAATCCAAATGCTTTTTTCTTGAAAAGACATATTCATTATACCGCTCAATATCAATCAAATTTCCGTTGAGTCCAGTTTGATAGTCACAAACATTTTTGTGTCCCATGAAACTTGTATTTTTATACTCTATTAATTTTTTGTATATTGTTTTATACACAAAACGGACAGACAAAATGAAACCATATATCCCTGATAAATTACCCATAAAAAATCTGAATTATGAAAAAATTATCGGACTAGTCGGTCGCGCTAATGCAGAATTTGCTCGGTATGATGGGTTATTACAGGCAGTCATTAATCCGGAAATTCTACTTTCACCATTAACAACAAATGAAGCTGTGCTATCTTCAAAAATTGAAGGGACTCGAGTTACATTAGATGAAGTATTGAAATTTGAAGCAGGAATGGATTTAATCGAAAACAGTAAAAAACAGGATGTACAAGAAATTGTTAATTATCGTACAACCTTACTATTGGCGGAAAAGCAGTTACATGACCGACCTTTGTCTCTTTTTCTAATACGGCAAATGCACAAAGAGTTGATGAATAGTGTTCGGGGATCAAATAAACAGCCAGGTAAATTTCGCAACAGTCAAAACTGGATGGGCAAACCCGGCTAAACCATTGAACAGGCATTTTTTATTCCGCCTGAATCAACGGTCCTTAAAGATCACCTTCAGCGATTTGAAAAATATATGCAATCTGATGATTCGGATGTATTAATACAATCAGCCATTATCCATGCCCAGTTTGAAATTCTACATCCTTTTCTGGATGGAAATGGCCGGATTGGACGCTTGTTAATTCCGCTGTTTCTTTTTTATAAAAATGTTTTATCGCGTCCAATGTTTTATTTAAGTGCATATTTGGATGATCATCGTGATGAGTATTATTTGCGTCTAAGAGAAATATCAGATAATGATAATTGGGACAACTGGGTCATTTTTTATTTGACTGCAGTAATAGTACAATCCAAAAGGAATAGCACAAAAGTAAAAGATATTATAAATTTATATTTTGAAATACGGGACCATATCGTCGAGCGAAGCAGGTCTCAATACGCTCACCAACTACTTGATGCCATTTTCGATAAACCAATATTCCGTTCCGTTGACATTCAGCAAAAATCAAAAATTCCGAAACAATCGCTGATGCCTATGCTAAAGCAATTACAGGAAGACAAAATCATAACAAACATCAGGCAAGCCAGAGGTCGTATGCCTGCGGTTCTCGTTTTTCAAAAGTTTTTGGAAATAACCGAAGATAAGCAATTTCAATTTTGATTATTATTAATCGTTTACTATATCGATTTGTTTAAATATCGGTATAACAAGGGGCTTAACCAGACCGCAGGTGTTGTGGGGTATTTTTATATTTAACAGCCCGTATCACAATTATTGACTTTTTCAGTTCAGTGCGTCACACCCTGCGGCAGGCTAGCCAAAACGTTAGACCAATTTCAAACTGAGCCAGATAATGTCATTATAAATTCATTAAACTTTTGAAAGGAAATGCAGTTGAAATCACACATTTCATTCGTAAGAGAACTTGTTAAACAAGGGGGGCCAAAACCAGAACATTATGATGAACTCAATAATAAATTTAGTTCCATTGCAAAAACAATTAGAAATTCTTCCCACCCCGAGCATATGATATCTTCAATCAGAGAAGCTCTAAATGATGCTCTAACCATTGAGACTATTCAAGGATATGGTTTTAATAAACCGTTTGGCTATTCTGGCGATTTTTACATGATTGACAAAATTTATCAGAAACACATTTCACCGGATGATAATCTTCGAAATTGGGATATTTACTTTCACTCTCAAAAAGCTCCAATTGCTGTCAGGAATCGAAAACAATATTTCCTTGACCTTTTAGATAAGATTAGATCACATAATCAAAGTGATACTCTGCAGATTTTAAATATTGCCTGTGGACCTTGTCGTGATGTTTATGAATACTTGGATACAACAAAAGATAAAAACATTCATTTCCATTGTGTTGATTATGACCAAAACGCGATAAAGTATGCTTCAAATATCTGTGAAAAATATTTGGATCAAATCACATTCTATCATAAAAATGCACTCAGATTTAGATCAAATATTAAATTTGATGTAGCCTGGTCTGCGGGATTACTTGACTATTTTACTGACAAACAGTTCAAGTTTATGCTGAAAAAGCTCTATTCACTCGTTACACAAGAAGGTGAAGTCGTTGTTGGTAACTTTCATCCGGACAATCCATCGCGTGATTATATGGAAATTGTTGGAGATTGGTATTTAAATTATCGAACTGAATTTGATCTAATAAAGCTGGCAAAAAGTGCGGGCTTTTGTCTGAATAATATTCGTGTAGGTGTGGAAGAGGAATACGTTAATCTGTTTCTTCACATCAAATGTGGTAAATCTTTTATATAATGGTCTAACCAATAAGCGTTGCACTCGACTTGAGCGAAGCGAAGGTCGATCCGCCAGCTGGCGGACGGGGTTGGACCAAGCCGGGGCTGGGTTGGGAAGTACCTATGGATTTTACATTTTTACGGCAGGTTCATTGAAATGAATTTAAGCAGGTATAAATATTTCCATCATAACTCATTTGCGCTCTTGATGAAAGGGTATCAATCTAAAAAGACTTTGACATAGCTCATAAATGCTATAAATTGATTGAAATTTGAGATTTGGACATACATATCCGTTATCACATTTGTGATTTTTTAAAAACTGAAATTGTGAACAAAGATCCAGGCGGCCCTCTCCTGCCGGGGAGTTCCGCGATAAACACGAGAGCATGTCCACAATCCGGACATTTCATGATTTTTTCTTTTGGGCTCGAGTCATCAATGTGTATTTCCAAGCGTTTCCCGATCAGTTCTTTGACATGATCCAAGCCATTTCGCTTTTTGGTTGCCAGAAATCCAAAAT
>WJMF01000213.1 GCA_014728085.1 Candidatus Zhuqueibacterota bacterium | reverse complement strand
TAATTCAATCAATTCACTTTTATTGGTGTCCTGAATACGAAAAACAACCTTACCTGTTTGATTCCGGATTTCTTCGAGAAATCCTTTTTCAATCTTGTCGCCGGGCCCCAGTCTCCATTGTTTGCCGTTGTCATCCTGAACGATACAGCTTGAGGGGGTCACGGCCAGAACTTTTGAGGTTCGGGTGATGACGGGGAGATTGCTTGCACGGGTTTCGGATCGGATGGTTTCCTGACGCGGTTGCTCGGCCACAGGCGCTTTTTCGCTTCTTGCGGCTTTTTTCTGAGCTTTCAAAGCGCCGGCTCTCTCAAGGGAGAGTTGATTTCTCATTGAATTGGAAACCAGCTCTGCTATGGGGTCGGGACCCTCAATAGAGCGATTCACAGCTTCCATTTCAACCCCTTCATCTTTACAAAATCCCCAAACCTGCATTTTAAAGTTGATCAGGCGATTTTTTGGATTATTTTCCTCTTCCTCGGTAATGGTATCGACATTCAATGATTTGACGTCATAAAAGATGGGACCCCGTTCCAGAAACCACACCAATCTATAGAGATCCTTAAAACCGCCTTCCCCTTCAATTTCGTATTTTCGTTTATAGGCCGAGCTTTGTCTCTCTTGTCCCGTATAGGTGAAATTAATAGAGAGAGCGGATTTTGTTTTTATTAATTCGCGGCGAATATAATCGTAGGTTTCACCGGGGGATTCATTTCCTGCCAGTGTCCCCATCTTTCCCAAACTCAGCTCTTTCAGGTGATTGTATTCTTTCAGGAGCGCATCCATTTCAAAACGCATTTTGTGCAAATCATCGATGCGGGATTGTTTGCGGCTATTGCGCTGCTGAATCGCTTCGATTTCTTTTGCCTGATAGCTATAGACAAAAAAGAGACCAAGAGCCATAATCAGGGCCCAAAAAGCGGCGATAAAAAGTGTATTTCGTGCTGCATAAGACATGATATTACACTATTTGTTTAACAAACATTCCAGTTTAACGGCCAGATAGTTTGGGTTGTTCTCTTCCACAAGCGCATGCGACAGAATGCTGTTGTTGATAAACCTTTCCATGCGCGCCACCTGATCGCGATTTTTCATAATGACTTCTGCGGTCAGTTTATTGGTTGTGGTTTCGATTTTTACCAGTACAAAAGGGCCGACTTTTTCATAAGCCTCTGATAGCGCTTCAATGGCCGGAGACCACCTTGTGGTATGCTGATTCATCGAGTCGATCAATGCGGTATTGTTTTTCAGGATGTTAATTTCATGCCGCAGGCTGTCGACCTGGGTGGCGATGAAGGCAAGACCCGATAATTCGTTGTTTAAATGTCTTTCGGTGTTTCTCTCTTTTCGGATGGTTTGAAAATTGCTTATTGTTTGAATGGTTAGAAACAGGGCGCCGATAAAAAGAAAGATCATCAACAGAAAACCGTGCCAGCTGATTTTATATAATGCGGATTTGTCATATACGCGTTTGGGTAAAAAGTTTTGATGATAAGGTCTTTTAATTTTCTTGTCAAGGACCTTGATGGCGAGCGAAATGGAAACCGCATAGCTTGCGATTTGTTTCTGGTTTTTAAGATAAGGTGCCAGTTTGGTGGCCGGCGGTTTAAAGCGAAGAATATTGACATCGCTGAATTTTTCTGTAAACACCTTTTCGGCGCCACAGGTGTCCAGTTCTCCGGCAAGGATGATATTGTTCAGTGCCGATATATTGCCGGAATCGAGCTCAAACAGAATTTTTGAAAATGCGGTTTCACAAACGGTTTCGGAGCTGGCACCTTCATGAATTGCCGGCAAAACGGAAATAACCATATCTTCCTGCATAAAGAAGATTTTGGTATAATTTTGTGAAAAATAGACAACCGCAGTTGATTTACCCTGCAGAGGAAAAGCTTTCGAGACGCTATAGGCAAGAGAAAATTCAGTGGTATCGATACGCTTGATCTGTGGAGGAGATATCTTCATCAGACGGCCGGCTTCATGAAACAGATCAGCGAGGATAAGCGGGTCTTCATGCGCCATGCCGAGATAGGTGTTTTCTTTTACCGGAACAAATCCGATACCTTCGAGATTGGTCTCACCGTGGTCCTGGGGGTGAAAGTCCTGCCAGATCGCCAGTTTGATCTTGCTGTCTTTTTTCTCGAATATATTCGGTATGGCTTTATACATGGTATAGGCATCTGAAAGAGTAAAAGCGATACCTGTGTTGTGCGGTGTCATCTGATTGAGGATTTTTATGATGGCATCGAGGTTGGAATGCGTTTCAGATTCTTTGATATTGGTACGTTCTTCCGAGTCGAGATCAAACTCAAACCCCTCTTCCAGTTCCTGCGAATCAAGCTTGGTCTCTTTTTTGGGTTCGAGGGATTCCGCCAGTTGAAAGGTTTCCATTTTTTCTATTTGATATCCACCTTTGGCATGACTCAGCAGAGCCGCTTTTAGCGTGAATTCATCGACAAATATTCCCAACGCTCGTTTCATGACGTGATCTCAAGATAATAATTCTTTGATTCGGTTTTTATTGTTGGCATAATCGATAGCCGTATCCTGTGTGATGATGCCTTGTTTGCATAGCCGGGTTAAATCCTGTTCCAGCGTGATCATGCCCAGCTTTCCGTTTTCGCTGATCATCTGATAGATTTCATGTGTATTTTCATTTCGTATAGCGGCTTTGATTGCCGAGGAAACCAGCATAATTTCTTTGACCAATTGCAGTCTGTCGCTTTTGTTCGGAATGAGTTTTTGGGAAACAATCACCCGTAACTGGTCTGCGAGCCGGATGCGCACTCTTTGCTGTTCCTGAGTGGGGCACTCTGCCACGATTCGGTCGATGGTTTCTACAGCAGACCCGGTATGCAGCGTTGAAAAGACCTTATGGCCTGTATCCGAAATTTCCAGACAGGTCATGATGGTTTCCGGGTCCCGCATTTCGCCGACAACGATAATATCCGGATCCTGACGCAAAGATTGAATGGCTCCGTCTTTAAAGGAAAGCACATCCGTTCCGACCTCGCGATGCCGAACCAGACACTTGTTCGATTTATGAATATATTCAATCGGATCACCGATGATCACGATATGCCCGTTTGTGGTGCGGTTGTTGGCATCGAGTATGCTATCCATTGAAGTACTTTTTCCCGAGCCGGTTATTCCCGTGAACAGAATCAATCCCTGCTTTTCATGTTGTAATGAAAAACTGCGTGATATATTTTGGTGAAACCCGAGTTGATTATAGGGATAGATATCCGAGGCAATGGTTCGCATATTGAGAGCAAGATGGCCGAGATCAAAGTAAAGCGTGGCTCGCCAGCGCCGCGTTTTTCCTTCGTGTTCGATAAAATAGCTGAAATCGACCGCACGATTTTTCAAAAGTCTGTCTTTTTGTGCATCGTTGAGAATACTTTGAAGCAAAATATCGCTTTGATCCGGTGTCCAGGTGCCAAACTCCGGCCGCAATTTTTTAACCCCCTGAATACGAAGCCATATGCTGTCCCGACAGGTGGAGCCGCCGATTTCGATGTCTGAAGCGTCCAGTCTGCGCATGGTCAGGAGATACTCTCGGAGTTTGGTTTTGAGAAAAGAGAGCTCTCTGTAGGTCAGCTTTGCCATTTGCTGAGCCACATAGGCCTGGCGGTCTGTGTCCTGTAATAAGGGGTCAATGTCATACAACAGTTTTTCTTCAATCGTATTCAGCATGGGGTAACGTCATGTCCTGTTTATATGAAACGATCAAGCGTACTGGTCTGTAATATTGCCCGGATTTTCGCTGAATCCGGCCAATCGCTGATAACTTTTTAGTAATTTTTCCGACTGTGAGATGATGATATTGATTGCAAAGCGAAAGGCATAGGCTCTATGATGCTCGAGCGCCTGACGTATTTTGATTTTGGGAATCATTTTCAACTGCGTCTCTTCACATGCCTTGAGGACCAGCTCCAGTTTATACCTGCACTGAGCAAAAACGAGTTCCTGGCCGACCAAACTTCCCTTTGTAAATGTTTCCACAGGTGAATTTTGGAAATAGATAATGCCTCTGCCCCCGGTAATCAGTGCGACCTGGTGAGCCGGATGTATGGTTTGCTTTTCCCCCGGTAAAATCGTTTTTTCAGTTGATGTCTTGAAAATTTCCTGTATCAGATATTCTGAAAGTCCGTTAAAAACAGGAAAATCCGCTTCCCGGGGTCGCGGTTCCTGTTTTGTGTTTTCTGTTTTTGCCGGAACCTCGGTTTGTCCAAATGATTCGGTTGGCTGTGGTTTGAGAATAGAATTTACAATCGACGCAATATCATCGATCAGGGCCTGTTTTAGTATACAATCGGATGCCCCCAGCTTTTTGGCCTTTTCCATTTGACGATATCCGTTTGTAGAGATCGCCATAATATAGGTGTCTCTGGATAAAGTGTGTAATTTGGCGATAACATCATAGCCATTATAGGGGCCCGGCAATACCAGATCCACCAATGCCAGTTGATATCTTGTTCTTTTGGCTTTGGTAAAGGCTTCATCTCCGTCAGCGACGAGATCAACAAAATGCCCCAGTGTTCTTAATCTGTCGGCCTGACCATTTTTAAGGTCCGGCTCATTGTCTACAATGAGTATATTCCCCACAATAACCTCCTCGTCCGCCTGTATTTAATCCGTTGTCACCGCAATGACTTCTTCTATAGTGGTTTTACCTTCCAGGGCTCTTTTTTTGGCCGCATCTCTCAGGGTTTTCATGCCGTTTTTTACCGCGATTTTCTTGATGGCGTCTTCATCCAGCTCTTTTGATGCCTGGAGAATCAGTTGGCGTATCTCGGGTGTAAAGGGCATGACTTCATGGATAGCGGTTCTTCCCGCATAGCCTTTGTGACATTTTTCACACCCCTGACCTTTGTAGAGAGTGTTGTTTGCAATTTCTTCTTCCGTAAATCCAAGGGTCTGTAAGAGTTCATCATTGACATCGGTCATCGGTGTACGACAGTTCATACACAAGGTCCTGACCAGGCGCTGGGCCACGACCAGGTTAATCGCATAGGCAATCAGAAAGGGTTCGATATCCATTTTAAACAATCTTGAAATAACGCTGGCGGCGTCATTGGTATGCAGGGTGGAAAAGGTAAGGTGGCCCGTGTTGGCGAGTTTTATCGCAATCTCGGCGGTTTTGGCATCGCGAATCTCTCCGACCATAACGATATCAGGGTCATGCCGCAGTATCGACCGTAAAGCCTGATCGAAATCCATTTTCGCATTGATTTTTAATTGACGCGCACCGCGAATATTGTATTCGACAGGATCCTCGACTGTCAGGATATTGAGTTCCGGCGTCATGACTTGATGCAACGCCGCCACCAGCGTTGTGCTTTTTCCGCTTCCGGTAGGGCCGGTGAGAATGACCATACCTTGCGGTTTTTTTATGGCTTTGAGGAATTCCGTTTTCGCAAAGCCATCGAATCCCAATACATTCAGATCGGTAATGATTTTACGATCGTCGAGCACACGAATAACAACGCTTTCATATTTCCGGGTAAATGCGCTGGAAACGATCGGTAAAATGGATACGCGAAAGCGGATCAGATAGTTATCGATTTCGCGTTGTATGAATCCATCCTGAGCGGAATCCCACTCGAAACGATCCACATTTTTTGTCCGGTCTTTGGTGACGGCTAAAAACGCCTCGGGCTTGACACCATCCTGTTTATGCCAAAGCAGCAGCCTGCCGTTCACCCTGATGTGAAATTCCGTTACATTGTTTTCTTTTGGAATAATATGAATATCGCTGGCACCCCGGCGTACAGCTTCGATAAGACAGCCCTCGAACAGGTTTACCAGTAAACTCTTGTTTAATGCTGCTGTTAGTTCTTCTTCGTCAACGCTCTGATCCGAATGCTCCTGTTCTTCAATGTAGGCAATCTCTTCATTTTGCTCCTTGACCAATTCGAGATATTCGTTTTCCTCCGGAGAGAGTTTGGTGATCAGGGAATCGATCGATTCCAGCCGGCTATACGCCAGTTCAAATTTTTTGATGCCGGACTGGCGTATAATCTGGTCGATTTGACGGTCTGTCGGATAGGGTGTGATGAAGATAATGATCTCTTTATTCTTTTCGCTGTAACCGTACGGAATAATTTTTTTTCTTTTAAAGATTTCCTGGGTTTTTGTATTTAACGATTTGTAAACGTTTTGTATGAATTTGATCCAGCCGCTTGAAATGTGTTCAGGAGAAAATTTAATTTCTCTAAATGCATAGACTGAACAAAAGGCCTGTAGAACTTTATGCCGGTCTCTTCCCAGCTTTTGAACCAGCACCTCTTCCAGGGATTGTTTGGTTTTGGATTTGGATATAATTTCAAACGCCTTATCCAGATCCTGACTGGTGATATAGCCCTGCCGGGTAAGCTTGCCGGCAACGGTTTTCGGCATTTGTAGTGCTTCCATAAGATCACATCCCCGGCAATTTTGGTTGAAAAAGTGCCGTTTCTGAAGAAACGACGGTTATCAGCGTCATGATAATCATAATTAAAAAGGCAACGAATACCTGGATCCAGTCTATAATGGCTTTCATTTTATAGGTGGTGTCCCGTTCATAATAGCGGGCGATCTGAATGCTGACCCGTTTCAGGGTTCCGGATTCCGCGCCCGTATTCAGGCGGGTCAGCGCATTTTGCGTAAAGACCCTGGATTGTTTCAGGGCTTCTATAAAACTCATACCTTCCCGAATCATCAGGGGCAGGGTTATGGTTTTTATCTGTTTTTCCATATAGGCATTGCGGCAGGCCTCGGCCGCGGTGCGGATGACTTCGATATTGTTGCCGCTGCCGCTATACATGGAATAAAAAACGCGGCAAAAAATTTCAATCGAGGTCTTATGCAGAATGGGTCCGATGATGGGTAGTTTGATCGAATAGTGACCCACGACTTGCTTTCCCTTCGAACTCATGGCAAATTGAACGAAGAGAACAGGCGGTATAATCGAGGCAATGACCAGCATGATGATATTGTCTTTAAAAAAATAGCTGAGTTTCAGAGTGGCGTCGGTTAACGGGGGGAGTTCAGCTCCGAAACGCATAAAGAGTTCGGCGGTTTTGGGAAAGATATAACCGACATAAAAAACCACCGCACCAAAAAGCACAATCATGGTAATGGTAGGCATAAGCAATGCGCTGCGCAGGTTTTTTCTAAAATCATGTATGCGTTCCAGAAAGATGGCTGTGTTTTCATATACTTCCGCCATATTACCGCTCTTTGATGCCACGCCGAGCATTTTTGCCGGGAATTTGCCGAGATAATAGGCCTGTTTTTGAAAGACCTCTTCGCCGTCTTTTCCCTCCTTGAGATCGGCTAAAATTTCCTTGATCACTTTTTTCATAGACTTGTTGGAAATGTCGGTCTCGAGGAGGGAAAGGATTTCATCGAATGGCAGTTTTTCTCTTAAAAGGTCTGCGGTTAAACGTATAAAGGTGACAATGTCCGAGTAGGGGGGTTTGAACTGAAGATTGAAGAGCAACTTTTCAACTTTGACATCATAGAATCCCATGCGGTGCAGGGCCTGTTCCACCTCGTCTTTGCTGAAGGCCTCCTGCTGTCCCTTGATGACGGAGCCATTGGGACGCTTTACCTGATAGAGATAGGAACTCTTTTTCATTATCGAGGAAACGGTAAAGCGATGTTGTTTGGCCAGAACATCAATCTTTTGTCTGGCAAAGCGTCGATTTTTAGCCTCAACAAAGCCGATAATGCGTTTGTTTTGGGCTGTGAGGCCACTGTAACGAAATTCAGCCATAGTTCACTCTCGCGTCCATCCCTCTGCTTATAACATGGCGATGGGAGCT
>WJMF01000212.1 GCA_014728085.1 Candidatus Zhuqueibacterota bacterium | reverse complement strand
TAAAACGATATATTCCGAAACACCCGGAATTGTACCGGTCGGCAGGTCGCGGTACCACTTTTGGTAGACCTCTAACGACAGTCTTAAATCTTCGCGAATAAGATAATCCCATCCGGCGACGACCATATTGTTCTGCAATGCCTTTAATGACCGGTTGACGGGATTATTGACCCACACATAGGAAGGAGATTGATAGTAGCGGCCGCCGCTCAAACGCAGACTGTGCAGGGGATGAAGTTTGTACTTGAGCGATAGCCTGGGAGCCAGATATAGCGAACGATTCAAAAAAGCATAATAGTCGGCACGTACACCGATATTAATATCCAGATTGGGATGCGGATAGATATCGAATTCGGCAAAGGCGGCGTATTTTTGCGTCTTCATGTCTGTTTGAGTTTGCTGCGGAACGCCGAGTGCCTGAACCGGGAGTTTATTGCCGTTGCGGTCAAAGACGGAATCGGCAAAGGTTGTGGCGTTGTCGTTTTCTATTCGACGTGCCGAAACGCCATTTCGTAACCCAAACGTTTTAGATATAATCCAGTAATGCTGCAGCTTTATGCCATGTTCGCGCTCGTCTGCATTGCTCTTGAACCAGACCTCTTCGTTTTTATCCAATTGCCGGAAACGGTAGCGAAAGAGATGGGAATTGAGAGTCAGGTCCAGATAGCCGTGTGGCATGGAGCGGCGGTAATTGAATCCGGCTATGCCCTGATACTGTGAGTTATCCAACAGCCCGGCATTGGTGACGCGGTTTTCAAGCGTGCTCTGGTCACGGTCTACATTGTTGACAGCCGACAGTCCCAGCAAAAAAAGCTTATCATTCGGCGACAGGTCATAGTGAAAAAGAACATTATAATCGGTATAGACCGGCACAAAGGGCAAATTGGCGGCTTTGAAAATGAGATCTAGATAACTCTTGCGCGCGGAAACGATCAGGCTGCCGTTTTCTGTCACCGGTGTTTCGAAATCCAATCCGTATTGCGTTGCTGATAGCGTCAGTTTGCTTTCAAACGAGTCAGGATTCTTTTCCAGCATGGTTAAAGAGAGTACGGAAGACATTTTATCACCATAACGGGCTGCAAAGCCACCTGTGGAAAATTTGACGTCATCTACAAAATCAAGATTGACAAAGCTGAGACTACCGCTGCTGTTGCCCTGGGTGCCAAAGTGATTGATATTGGGCACCTGAATGTTGTTGATGACATAGAGATTTTCCGATGGTCCGCCGCCGCGTACCAAAAGATCGTTGCGGCCACCGGCGCTGTTGATGGCGACACCGGGAAGGGTCGAAACCGTGCGAACCACATCTTCAAATCCACCCGGAAACCGGCGGATCTCCTCGCGTGACAAGCCGATGGTGCTGGGCTGCACGCCTTCCTCCTCGACAAAATAACCGGCTGTAACTCTCACCTCTTCGCCTTCAAGAACACGCTCCTCCATTTCAACATTGACCACAGCTGGATTGGCACTCTTGATGACCACATCGGTTTTAAACACCGGTTGAAAACCGATATAATCGAAACGCAATCGATAAGTACCTACGGGTATATTGTCGATTCTGTATTTACCCGCCTGATCTGTAGAGGTGCCCAGCTGGGTATCGAGAATTACGACATTGGCAGCGACCAAAGGTTCTTTATTGTATGCGCTGATCACCGTTCCATAGAGGGAGCCCGTTGACTGTGCAAACAGATTATTAGCCAGTAGCAACGGCAAAAACATAAACAGGAATTTTTTTATCATTTTTTTAACGCCATTTGTTTTGATTTTCCGTCTTAATGTGGTAAATTATTTTACTATTTTCAACTTTTAAAACTCTATTTCACCGATAATTATTCCATTGATTCGAAAAAAGAGTACGATAAAAAATGATTAAAGGTAAATCCGCATTGATTCGTCCTTACAGAGGCAAACCCACCATTTTTATCGACGAGCAGCCCTATGCGCCACAGATCTATGCCCTCACGCATGTCTATGGCGGGCGCTGGTCCTGGGAAGAGGTTCCGGCTCGCAATCTGAAAAATTTTGGCGACATCGGTTTTCGGCTTTTTCAGGTCGATCTCTGGTTTGAAGATATCTGGCCCGGGCAGGAAGATCGACTCGACCTTACCAAGGCGCAAAAACAGGTCGATGGGGTATTGCAAGCCTGTCCCGGGGCCAATGTATTTATTCGCCTTCACATTAATCCGCCCTGCTGGTGGCTACAACAGCATCCGGAGGAGGCAGTACAATATGCTGACGGACCCATTGAGGATCGTCCCTATGGCCCGCCATTTAATCTGGAAGACGGAGACAATGAGCGCTCTTTTCGGGTCAGTCTGGCGTCGGAGAAATGGAAAGAAATAGCAGGTGAAAAGCTGATCGAGTTTTGTCAACGTTTTTCAGAGATGGAACAAGCCGCTTCAGTGGTCGGTGTTCACATCGCTTGTGGTATTTATGGCGAGTGGCATTATTGGGGATTTATCAAGCATGATCCTGACTGCGGAAAAGCCATGACGCAAAAATTTCGCGCCTGGCTGCAGGAGAAATATAAAACCGATGCGAATCTGCATCAGGCGTGGAAGAATCATAAATGGACTTTGGATACTGCAACGGTTCCCGATAGTGATGAGCGCAACTTTACCGCAGACGGGATATTCCGGCTGGGTGAAGAAGAACAACGCGTGATAGATTACTTTGCCTGTCAGCAGGAGGTGATGGTTGAAGATATCGAGTATTTTAGCGCTCTTGCGAAAAAACACTGGCCGCGGTCGTTGATCGTTGGTGTTTTTTATGGTTACTTTCACATGACCTTTAGCCGCCAGGCCACCGGCGGACATTTATTAACCGAGCGTATACTCGATTGTCCGACCGTGGATTATCTCGCCGCTCCGCAGTCCTATTGGGAGGCGAGCAGGGCATTAGGCGGCTCTGGTCACTCGCGCGGTATTGTCGAGTCCGTGCTTGGGCATGGTAAACTGTGGATTGATGAGGTGGATAATGGCTATTTGCAGGATTTAAAAGTGATCGATTTTGTCCGTTCCGGCCGGCTCGGTGATCCTCAATATAAAGCGATCCTGCAACGCAGCGTGCTCTACCCATTCATGCGTAACGCCGGATTTTGGTATTACGATTTTGGTCCGCATCGCAGCAGCGGCTGGTGGGATAGTCCTGTCTATTTAAAAGCAATCCAGGGCATCAAAAAGCTCGGAGATCGTTTGTTGCAGGAGAATATTACATCAGCTGCTGATGTGCTCTATGTCTGGGATGATCAGGTATTTTATTATATCAAAAATGGCTGGACACCGGTATCTGAAGATCAGATTGATCAGGCCCTGGAAGAGGCATTGCACAGCGGCGCTGTCGGTGACCATATCTATTTCTTTGATCTTGATCGTATCGATCTCGAACCCTATCGGGTAATCGTTTTTATGAATACATATATGATGACGAAAGAGGAACGCGCTTTTATACAGGATAAAATCGCCCAGGGACAAAGAACCCTGTTGTGGAATTATTTGCCGGGGTATTCGAATGGCCGGCATAACAGCTTTGACCATGTTGCCAATCTTACCGGTATGCGTATAAAACCGCTGGAGATGAAACAGCCTCCGGTAGTTAAAATATTCGAATCCGGTTTTACCTATGGTTTTAAAGATGCGGTACAACCAATGGCAGTTATCGATGACCCTGCTGTCGAAACCCTCGGTGAATTGGTGGAAAGCGGCCAAACAGTTGTTGCCCGGCGGCGTTTCCGCGATTATATCTCTGTTTATTCAACCTTGCCGCTGCACGGCAGCGATGTTTTTCGTTCGATTTATAGAGAGGCTGGTTGTCATATCTATAATGACGAAAATGATTTTACCTATGCCAATTCAGCCCTGCTGATGCTGCACAGTGCAAAAGGCGGTAAGAGAACTCTGAGACTCGGAAACGGCAAAAGCGTTTCGGTTACACTCGAACCGGCCTCAACCGCTTTATTCGATGCAGAGACCGGAGTGCCCGTTTGATCGCGGATTAAACGGATTTGTCGGATTTCACAGATTTATTCAAAACGCTTGCAGAGTTTGGGCGTCTATGTATCAAT